>JAOULU010000227.1 GCA_029881855.1 Nitrosomonas sp.
ATAGAACGAGCATGTGAGATGACAAAAAAAGTCAAGCGTTGGAACTACTCCAATAATAATTACTCATAGACAACAGTTGGGATTTTCGCAAAAACAGAACCACAACCCTATAAATTACTGCTTAATTATATAAAATAATTTAAACTTGCAGCTATTGTCTTTAGTCATTTATTCAAGAAGTAACCGATGCTTCAAAAATCTATGGTTTAATTTCTCACCATGATTATGATAAACAAACTGAAGATATACTGCCGTGATCCCGACTATTATTAAAGCAGATTTATTATCCCAAATATCTCCAGCGAGGGCAGCGACCCCTGTATCTCCAGTTACAGCAATTCCCAATCTACAAAGCTCCCTGCCTGATTTCACACAAGGACAAAAATACCAAGCACTTGTTGAAGCACAATTACCCAATGGCAGTTCTAAAGTACTTATTGGCGATAAATTGCTCCAAATGCGCCTACCTGAGAACATACAAACGGGCGACCAATTAGAACTTGTTTTTATCTCACGAGAATCTAAACTAAAGTTTATGCTGCATAATAACAGCCCGTTATTAGACTCCGGGAACGGAAAGACCAGCACTTCCATCAGCCCCACAGGACGCTTCCTTGGCGTGTTAATGCAAGATGCTAAGGTCGCAACTACAACACCGTCTTTAACTGGATCTGCTGGTGTTTCTACCCATTCTAAGGCTGGTATTGGCGCCCCTGCAATTAACACAACTACAATTGGTGCTGGTGTTGGCGTTAGTGTCGGTGGTAGCACTAGCGGAGTTGGTGCTACCAATATTGGCACAACTGGTACTGGTACTGGAACTACAGCTACAGCTACAGCTACAGCTACTCAAGCATTAACAAGCACCACACCGATTTTAGCAAGCACACCTATAAATAACACAGTCTTAGCTGGTTTATTACAGAAAACAATCGGTCAAAGTGGTTTGTTCTATGAATCACATCAAGCACAATGGGTCAACGGTAAAAACACACTTGAAAAATTACAGTTAGAACCACAAGGCAAATTAACCAATAACCCCGCTTTGGCAACAACGACATCCAAAGCTTCTTCTGAAGCTGGTATTCCTGTCCATACACAAAGCCTACCCTTGGTGCAACAACAACTTTCCACACTAGAAACAGGTCTCATTGTATGGCGTGGAGAAATATGGAGTGGACAACCCTTAGAATGGGAAATTCATGAAGAATCACCTGACGAAAGTAAAGATGATGAAACTTCTCGATGGAAAACTCAGTTGCGTCTCTCATTACCACAACTAGGTGATATTACAGCAACCATAATACTTAATACTCAAGGTATACGTATCAAACTTAATGCAGCCACAAGTGAAACTTTAAAGCTATTAGAAAACAATCAGCAACCACTTACTACACAACTGCATTCAGCAGGTTTAAAAATTCAGTCTGTAGAGATTAAAAAAGATGTCAAAGAATGAGACCCATCAAGCAGCTGTGGCAATTGCTTACCGTGACGGCCAGATGGCACCTAAGGTTGTTGCAAAGGGTAGAGGGCTGATTGCACAGGAAATTATTAAACGCGCAAAGGAATCTGGAATATACGTTCACGAATCTACAGAATTGGTTGCACTATTAATGCAAGTAGATCTTGATGACCGTATCCCACCACAGCTCTATGTCGCTGTAGCTGAACTCCTAGCGTGGCTCTATCACTTGGAAAAAGGGAACGAAAAGTCCATACCCACAAACACCTTAGATAATATTATTGAGAGAAATAAAACATGAGGATCATAAATTATGTCCAAACCTAACCCAGGACGAGCATCATCTGAAATAATGAAGTCTATTGAATTATCACAGAAAAAAATAGATGAGAATTTCCGTGTTCATTCAGAGATTGAAATTTTCTTTATTCTACGTGGAATCATGCGTAAGAATTCGCTAATCACACTTTACTATGATGATGAAGATAGCTTTATCTTAACGTCAATCTTGGATATTGATACGCACAGAAAAGAAATTATTATTGATTACAATACCGACAATGAGCCCAGTCGACAGATTTTGCAAGCAAAGACACTTGCCTTTGTCACGTCTCAAAACGGTGTCAAAATAGAGTTTACTTGCGATAAAATCAGAAAAACTAATTTTAAGGGACAAAATACATTTGCAGTTAAGGCGCCAAAGTCATTGGTTCGTATGCAAAGAAGAAACTCTTTTCGTATCACCACACCGATTACAAAACCACTAAAATGTATTATAGCGATTCCATCAAGTGAAACTTATACCAAAGCAGAAATAACAATACTGGATATAAGCTGTGGGGGTATAGGGGTAATTGATCACCACCCTATAATTAGTTTTGACCCTGGAATTGTCTATAAAGACTGTCAAATTGATTTGCCTGAAATAGGCACGGTTACAGTAAATATTAAGGTTAAGAGTACATATGAGGTCACATTACGTAACAAATTAACGTGCAAAAGGTCTGGCTGTGAATTTATTAATCTTCCAGCAAAAATGGAAGCGATGATTCAACGCTATATTGTCAAGCTAGAACAAGCAAGAAAAACACAATAAAACTACTGGGATATAATAAATACAACTTATTGATTTTCTAGAATAATAATTCAAACCTGCATATTCATGATTTCTTGGTAAGCCGTTACCAATTTATTGCGTACTTGTATCATAGATTGAAACGATACATTTGCCTTTTGCAATGAAATCATAACCTCATGCAAGTCCGCGTCGGATTCCCCACTAACAAAACCACTGCTCATACTGAGTGCATTCTTCTGTGCATTGTTAACTTGATCAATAGCGGCTT
This sequence comes from Nitrosomonas sp., assembly GCA_029881855.1. Taxonomy (GTDB): domain Bacteria; phylum Pseudomonadota; class Gammaproteobacteria; order Burkholderiales; family Nitrosomonadaceae; genus Nitrosomonas. Next base: position 2,812 of record JAOULU010000227.1, read on the forward strand.
TCAATTTCTCACTAAAATCAACACTATTTACATCATCAAGTGCTTTTACTTGATTTTTTGATCCCGAAGCAACTGCTGATGCAGCTTGCAGCTGCTCTAACATGTTGTCAATTCCTGATTTATCCATCATTCTCTCCAACCGATTTTGCGTTAAAGTATACACCGTATTGCAAATTAAACCAATAACTTACCGTTATTTTAACAGTTAGCAAGTCGATATTTCTGCAGCTTGTAACGCAATGTACGTTCTGATATTCCTAGTCTTTTAACGGCCAATTTTCGTGAACCATTAACAGCTTCAAGCGTCTCTAAAATATGCTGGCGCTCTAGGCTTTTCATATCTTGCGATGTTAACGCCGTCTTATCTTCATTACTGACCCGATTAACACTCGATTCAGACAAATTAATATGCTTAGCTTCGATGGTATCTGTTGCAAGAATCATCGCTCGTTGCATAACATTCTCCAACTCTCTGATATTACCTGGCCAAGCATATTGTGT
>JAOULU010000228.1 GCA_029881855.1 Nitrosomonas sp.
GATGAAGTTATTCGCCGAGAATTTCGTCAAATGGAAGGTGGGTGGCATTCTACAACCAATATTAATCGTTCCAGGCAACGTGTTGATAGGTTGTTCTTTTTTAATGAAGTTAATATAGAAACCCCCTCTGTCCCCGAGGCAACTGATCAGGTTGATATTAATATTAACGTTGTCGAAAAACCAACGGGTGCCATCATGTTCGGTGCTGGCTTTTCTGATCGTGAAGGTATAATTCTTAATGGTTCAGTATCTCAAAATAATATTTTTGGTACCGGGAATTTTTTTAGTCTCCAAGTAAATACAGGGCGTATCAATAGGACAGCAGCTGTATCATTTACAAATCCATATTTTACAGTCGATGGTGTCAGTCTGGGTGTAGATATCTTTCAACGTAACTTGAATACAAGGCGGCTATCAAGATTTGCGGCATTTAGAACAAAAACGCTAGGTACGGCATTACGTCTTGGAATTCCAATTGCTGAAAATGATATGGTGGCGTTTGGAATAGGTGCTGAACAAACAACAATTGGTAACTCTTTTGGTAGCCCGCAACGTAACATTGATTTTGTAGAAGAGTTTGGAAAAACGACTAATAATTTTCCTGCAACAGTGAGTTGGGCACGTGATCGACGAGACAGTGCTATTTATACTACTTCGGGTACTACACATCGGTTATTTGGTGAAATTAGTGTGCCCGGAGGAGATTTGAATTATTATAAAATAAGTTATAACCAAAAGTGGTTCTATCCACTAACAGAGACATTTACACTTTTGCTCAATGGTGAACTGGGTATTGGGAATGGTTACGCAGGGAAGCCCTTGCCGTTCTTCAAAAACTTTTTTGCTGGTGGTAATAATTCAGTGCGTGGATATGATCTGAATTCTCTTGGACCTCGTGATGAAAATGGCCTTTCATTGGGTGGTAGTAAGCGTGTGGTAGGGAATATAGAAGTATTATTCCCGATGCCATTTATGCGTGAGGATAGATCCCTTCGTTTAAGCGGTTTTTTAGATGGTGGAACGGTATTTGCCGGGGACATAAATACGAGTGATTTACGTTATTCGGCTGGAATAGCCGTTACCTGGGTGTCTCCTATGGGACCACTAAAAGTAAGTCTTGCTAGACCGCTCAATGACAAACCTGGCGATAATTTGCAAGTTTTTCAATTCCAGTTTGGACAAAGATTTTAAAACAGGGAGTATAAGTTGAAACAAAAACCACAAACACGGTTCTGCCGAAAAGTATCTTTCTGTATAGTAGCTTTGTTTCTCACTTGTTTTTTTATTAACGCACATGCAAGTGGTTTAAAAATCGGTATTGTAGACATAGAAAAAGTCCTGCGAGAATCTATCCCGGCGGTCAAAGCACAAAAAGAAATTGAGCAAGAATTTCAGTCGCGTGATGAAGAAATTCAGTTAATGACGCACCAAGTAACGTTACTGCAACAGAAGCTGGAGGATGAGAATAGTGCTCTAGATGAATCGGATCGGCTTAATTTAGAGCGTGAACTCGCTAATCTCAGTCGCGAATATCAACGTACACATCGACAAATGCGCGAAGAATTAAGTGTACGTCAGAACGAAGAGTATAGTGTGATTCTGGAGCGAGCTAACCGCGTTATCAAGAATATTGCTGAAACCAAACAATATGATTTGATACTACAAAAACAAGATACTGTTTATAGAAGCCAGCGTATTGATATTACTAACCAAGTTATTCGTGCATTAGGAAACGAACAGTAACACCTTAAGACTTCAAGAAAGCACAAAATAAATATGAAATATTTGATTGGAAGGGGAATAAAATGAGTGCCATGGATATCCATGAGATCTTAAAATATCTGCCACATCGTTATCCATTTTTACTGGTGGATAGAGTTATTTCTTATGAAATTGGCAAAGACATTGTTGCATTGAAGAATGTGTCTATAAATGAACCATTTTTTGGCGGACATTTTCCCCATCACCCTGTCATGCCTGGTGTACTTATTGTTGAAGCACTCGCTCAGGCGGCGGCTGTCTTGACACTAAGAACAGAAGGTTCTGAAAATAAGGAGGACTCAGTTTATTATTTTGTAGGAATAGATGGTGTGCGTTTTAAGCGGCCTGTTATGGCTGGTGATCAATTAATATTAAAAGTTTCCATAGATCGAAAAATAAAAGGATTATGGAAATATTCAGCATGCGCAGAAGTTGATAATCAGTTGGTTACTGAAGCAAAATTAATGTGTACATCAAGAAGCATATAAATCGTTTGGTGCAATGTTAAAAAATGACCACAGATTAATCTGTGGTGTTGATGAGGCTGGGAGAGGGCCGTTGGCTGGCCCGGTTTTCGCCGCATGTGTCGTGTTTGGCGCTACTAATCATATTAATGGGTTGGCTGATTCAAAGAAACTGAGTGAAAAAAAACGTGATCAGCTTACCATCAGTATTAAGCAATATGCTAAGGCGTGGTCAATTGCATCTGCTTCGGTTATAGAAATAGATCAATTAAATATTTTGCAAGCGACCTTGCTGGCTATGAAGCGTGCAGTAACTGGTTTGTCATTTGTGCCTGATCTGGTGCTGGTGGACGGCAATCAAAGCCCTTTATTGGATTGTCAGGTACGAACGATAATTAAAGGTGATAGTCTTATACCAGAAATTTCTGCTGCGTCTATCTTGGCAAAAACAGCGCGTGATGCTGAGATGCAAAAGCTGCATCGACGCTATCCACTATATGGGTTTAATCAACATAAGGGATACCCCACAAAAAAGCATGTTGCAGCGTTGAATAGATATGGTATAACGCCAGCACATCGACAAAGTTTTGCTCCTGTTAAGGCATGTAAGGAAATGCAGAGTAATTTATAACGTAATGTTGAGTTAGTATATTCAGATTATAGGTTATGCGATATTTTTGGTAAAGGAAGCAAAATGGAAAGCTTGAAGATTCTGCATATAATAGGCACGGTGATTTGGGTTGGCGGCATGTTTTTTGCGTATATGGTAGTTCGCCCTGCCGTCCTACAACTGCTAGAATTTCCGCAACAATTAAAATTCTGGCGGACTATTTTCAGTCGTTTTTTCCCATGGGTGTGGTTTTCGGTAACCATAATACTTGGTAGTGGCTTGCATATGGTTTCAGAAATGGGTGGATTTAGTAAGTTACCATTTTATGTCAATTTGATGTTTGCACTTGGGGTCATGATGACTTTAATTTTTTTGTATGTTTTTTTTACCGCTTATCGAAAGCTCAAGTATTATGTTGCTCTAGAAGAATGGGAGTCAGCTGGAATCGCCTTAGTACAAATACGTGTCTTA
>JAOULU010000229.1 GCA_029881855.1 Nitrosomonas sp.
AGATTTAGGTTTAAGACGTATGGTTGTTTCTATCATCGACAGTGGTGCGGGATCGGTTGCTGTATCAGCGCGCCCAATTTTTCCAAACACGTGATGAACTTCGGGAAAAGATTTTATGATCTTGTCGGTTTGTTGTAACAGTTCTTTGGCTTTTGTAATGGAGATACCAGGAAAAGTGCTTGGCATATAAAGAATGTCACCTTCATCTAATGGTGGCATAAATTCACTGCCAATTTTAGATAATGGGTAAATCGTTGTTGCCAATAGTGCGAAAGCCAACATTAATGTGATTGAGCGCCAGCGCATGGCTAGCTTTAATAGTGGCGTATGAATTGAATGCAGTGCACGATTAGCCGGATTTTTATTCTCAGGAATGATTCTGCCACGAATGAAGTACCCCATGAGAACCGGTACAACCGTGATTGTCAGAATGGCTGCCGCTGCCATGGCATAGGATTTAGTATAAGCCAAAGGTGTAAATAGACGGCCTTCCTGTGCTTCCATAACAAATATTGGAATAAATGAGACAGTAATGATCAGCAATGAGAAAAATAGTGCAGGGGCAACTTCTCGGGATGCTTTTCCAATAGCTTGCCAGCGCTCACTCTTTGTAAGTTCAGCTTTTTTCTTGGCAACAGCTTCACTGATATGTTTGTGTGCGTTTTCTACCATGACAATGGCGCCGTCGACCATATCACCAATAGCAATTGCGATGCCACCCAATGACATGATGTTGGCGTTGATGCCTTGCCACTTCATCACTATAAACGCCATTAGGATGCCTAATGGCAGCGTAATAATAATGACCAGGGAGGAGCGCAGATGTAATAAAAATAATGAAACCAGGATGCTGACAATAATCAACTCTTGTATCAATGCAGAATTCAATGTATTAACAGCCTGTTTGATCAGATCTCCGCGATCATAAACAGTTACAATTTCAACGCCTTCGGGTAGTCCTTGTTTGAGTTCTTGTAATTTCTCACGCACCCCAAGAATGGTTTTTTGAGCATTCTCACCAAAGCGCATAATAACAATGCCACCCGCCACCTCACCTTCACCATTTAACTCAACAACACCACGGCGAAGTTCTGGGCCAATTTGGACATGGGCGACATCTTGTAGGCGCACGGGTGTGCCATTGTCATCAAAGCCAACAGGGATGCTCTGAATATCTTCTAGTGACTGAATATAGCCCAAACCACGCACCATATATTCTGTTTCAGCCATTTCGAGTAGACGCCCACCTACATCATTGTTGGAGCGCTTAATGGCGCGCTTTACCTTAGATAAGGGAATGTCATAGGCGAGCAATGCATTGGGGTTAACCTCAATCTGATATTGTTTGACATATCCGCCGACCGAGGCGACTTCTGATACACCGTGTACGGTTTGTAACGGATAACGTAAATACCAGTCTTGTATTGAACGCAGTTGTGCCAGATCATGTTTGCCGGTTTTATCAATTAAGGCATATTCATAAATCCAACCAACACCTGTTGCATCTGGTCCTAGTGATGGGTTGACGCCTTGTGGTAGGCGCTTGCTGGCATAATTAAGATATTCCAGTACACGTGACCTGGCCCAATAGGTATCGGTGCCTTCCTCAAAAATAACATACACAAACGATAAGCCAAAGAATGAGTAGCCCCGTACAACCTTTGCTTGAGGAACCGCCAGCATGGCGGTAGTTAGTGGGTAGGTTACTTGATCTTCTACAACTTGTGGGGCTTGTCCTGGGTATTCGGTGAATACGATTACTTGCACATCGGATAAGTCAGGAATGGCATCTAGTGGCATGTTTTTGAACGACCACATACCGGCTGTGGTCAGCACAACAACAGCCAGTAATACAATAAAGCGATGGTTTAATGAGCCATTGATGATGGCATTAATCATGCTGGTGTATTCCTTGCTCTTTACTTAATGGGCTGAGTTCTTCGGGTGGTTGTGTGCTTGGCTTCATCATTTTTGCAGTGGCTTCGCGTAATCTGGATTCAGAATCGATTAAAAATTGGGATGAGGTGACAATTTCATCGCCTTCTTCTAACCCTTTTAGAACGGTTATTTTCCCATCGGCGGCGAGGCCAGTTGTAATAGAGCGTGGTTCAAATTTTCCTGGGCTGCGGACGACTAAAACTTTGTCACGTACACCCGAACGGATAACAGCCTCAGACGGAATCACTAATGCGCTGAGTTGTTGACTCGCATAGATAGTGACCTCAGCAAACATATCGGGTTTTAATAATAACTCATCATTATTAAACTCCAGGCGCACTTTAATAGTGCGGGTTTTGGCTTCTGCATAAGGGTAAATGAATGCCAGATGTCCAGTGAAAGCGCGTCCTGGAATGCCAGTTAAATGTATTTCAACTAGGTCGCCCGCTTTAACCCAGGGTAATTCATTTTCATAGATATCAGCATAAACCCAGACTCTGGATAAGTCAGCAATCATGTAGATTTCAGTCGCTGGTGTGACATGCTGGCCTTCCCGTGCGCCAATATTAACTACGATGCCGGATGCTGGGCTATGAATATGTAGGCTTTTGTGGATATTGTGATCATGTGTGAGATCATGAATTTGGTGTTCAGGTACATCAAGCAGTCTTAAACGCTCTAGTGAGCTACTAACAAGCTCTTTTGCACCAAGGTGAATGTCTTCAATAGGGCTTGCTTCCAGTCTTTTCAGATTGTTTAGGGCAAGAACATATTCTTGCTGACTGACGACCAATTGAGGTGAATAAATACTGAGCAGGTCTTCATCTAATTTGACTTCTTCACCTGTTTTATCCACTTTCATGGTTTCAATCCAACCCTCTACTTTTGGGTGTAGGCGGACTATACGTTCTTCATCATAGGCGACACGCCCGACGGTACGCACCACATGCGAAAGAATTTCTTTTGTGACAACTGTAGTACGTACACCCATATTTTGAACTGTGTTGGGGTCAATAGATACTATACCAGGATCATCATTTTGAGAATAATCATCTGCGTAAACCGGTATATAGTCCATGCCCATAGAATCCTTAGTGAAGACGGGAGAGGTGATGGTTGGGTCCATTGGGTTACGGTAAAATAGGGGTTTCTGACGCTCAGTTGTATCAATATTCTCTGTAGCTGATTGTGTGTCCGATAGTAAATGCGTATTTGCCAGCCAATAACCTCCACTTATACCCACTATTAGCATGATAATAACTATAAATAATAGTAATGATTTACTCATAAATTTCTTCTTTTCCAACTGCGGCGGTTAATTTTGCTAATGCTTGGTTTGCTTCTGTAAAGGCATTCCAGTATTG
>JAOULU010000230.1 GCA_029881855.1 Nitrosomonas sp.
AACATTGTTGGTTGCTTGGTTTATGTCGGAAAAGGTAAATATTCGCCAGATTGGATTAAAGCAATATTAGATAGCCGTAACCGGACATATGCTGCGCCAACTTTTTCGCCGGATGGCCTATATTTGGCAGGTGTTAAATATGATCCAAAATGGCAATTACCTGAGTTGACTCAATCCCAAATTATTGCGAACTTAACACGTTTATAATGTACTACAATTAGTGCATTCGTAAAGTTAGAGTCTTATTTATGTCAGTTCGTGTGAAAGTGTGTGGAATTACTCGTATCGAAGACGCAATGTCAGCGATAAAATATGGTGCTGATGCCATTGGGTTTGTTTTTTGGCCTAAGAGCCCACGTTATATTTCACCAGAACAGGCACGTCAAATTGTAGAAGAGATTCCTGCTTTTATTAGTATTGTCGGCGTGTATGTTGATCCTGCCCTGGAATGGGTGGAAGAAACAACTCAAGTTGCAAATTTAAGTTTGCATCAATTTCATGGTGATGAATCCCCGGAGTTCTGCGAGCAATTCTCAAAACCCTACATTAAAGCAATTCGCGTCAGAGAAGGTCTAGATTTGTTACAATATGCGCAGCAGTATCAAAATGCAAAAGGCTTATTGTTGGATGCCTATACCGCTAACATACCCGGTGGTACTGGTCACGTATTCAATTGGAATTTGATTCCACAAAATTTACAATTGCCGTTGATTCTATCTGGTGGTTTGCATGCTGGTAATATCGTGCAAGCAATTAAACAAACGCAACCATGGGCTGTGGATGTTTCTAGTGGTGTAGAAGCTACTAAAGGTATTAAAGATAAAAAGAAAATTATTGCTTTCATGCAAGGAGTTAAAAAATAGTGAGTGTTTATGATCTTCCAGATAAAAGTGGCCACTTTGGCCCTTATGGTGGGATCTTCGTTGCTGAAACATTAATTTCAGCGTTAGATGATTTGCGTGAGCAGTATGAACGATATCAAAGTGACCCAGATTTCCAGGCTGAATTTGCTAATGAATTAAAGCACTATGTGGGGCGACCTAGTCCAATTTATCATGCCAAACGATGGTCTGAATATTTGGGGGGTGCTCAAATTCTTCTAAAACGTGAGGATTTAAACCATACTGGTGCACATAAGATAAATAATACTATTGGCCAAGCATTGCTAGCCCGCCGTATGGGAAAGACACGGGTGATTGCAGAAACAGGTGCAGGCCAGCATGGTGTTGCAAGTGCTACAGTGGCTGCACGTTATGGTATGGAATGTGTAGTTTACATGGGATCTGAAGATGTACGGCGTCAGGCAACTAACGTTTATCGTATGAAGTTACTGGGTGCAACTGTAGTTCCGGTTGAATCAGGTTCACGTACGCTTAAAGATGCCCTAAATGAAGCTATGCGCGATTGGGTGACACATGTTGAAGATACTTTTTATATTATCGGAACCGTTGCAGGCCCGCATCCTTATCCAATGATGGTGCGTGATTTCCAAGCCATAATTGGAAATGAAGCAAAAAGGCAAATGCAAGAAGCTTATGGTCGTCAGCCAGATGCTTTGATAGCTTGCGTTGGCGGTGGGTCAAATGCAATTGGATTATTTTATCCTTATATTAATAACAATGATGTGCGTATGTTTGGTGTTGAAGCGGCAGGAAAAGGTGTGGATACGAAGCAACATGCTGCGACGCTTCTGAAAGGAACGCCAGGTGTGCTACATGGGAATCGTACCTATTTGATCCAGGATGAGAACGGACAAATTATTGAGACACATTCAGTTTCCGCTGGTTTGGATTATCCTGGTGTGGGACCAGAGCATGCTTGGCTTAAAGACATTGGGCGGGCTGAATATGTGGCAATTACTGATGATGAAGCACTAAAATCATTCCATGATTTATGTCGTTATGAAGGAATTATGCCTGCACTTGAGTCCAGCCATGCATTAGCTTATGCTGCAAAATATGCGCCAACATTGAGTAACGATCAGATTTTGTTAGTTAATCTTTCTGGTCGAGGTGATAAAGATATGGCAACGGTTGCTGAGATGTCTGGTATAACACTCTGAATACAGGGTATTTGGAATTAATAGTGCATATTTAGATAGATCAATAAAATTCAAATCAAAGCGCTACAAAAAATAACTTATAAAATTGTATGAATCGAATTGCGCAAACTTTCACATCACTCAAAGCCAACAATAAAAAGGCATTGATTCCTTTTATAACTGCGGGAGACCCAAATCCGACAATAACTGTCAGTTTAATGCATCAACTGGTTCAAAGTGGGTCGGACATTATAGAACTTGGGGTGCCTTTTTCCGATCCGATGGCGGACGGCCCAACGATCCAACGTTCTTCAGAGCGTGCGCTAAAACATCATATTAGTCTAAATAATGTGTTGGGTATGGTGTCCGATTTCAGAAAAATAGATAAGCAGACACCAGTTGTTCTAATGGGTTATGCCAATCCTATTGAAGCTATGGGCTACGAAATATTCGCGGCTAAAGCGAAAATAAGCGGTGTTGATGGGGTTTTAATTGTTGATTATCCACCTGAGGAAAGTGATGAGTGGGTGGCATGTCTTAAGAAGCATGCTATTGACGCAATTTTTCTGTTATCACCAACAACATTAAAGCAACGTTTCGAAAAAGTAGCTAAATTTGCACGAGGGTATATATATTATGTTTCGCTAAAAGGTGTGACGGGTGCATCACATCTTGATCTAAGTGAAGTAAAAACAATGCTTACACAAATACGTGAGTCAATTTCTATACCAATAGGTGTTGGATTTGGTATTAGAGATGGTGCGACAGCTAAAGCTGTATCTGAATTCGCAGATGCTGTAGTAGTTGGTAGTCGTATTATTGAGGAAATTGAACAATCACCCAACACGGATGTGTTGCGCAATGTTGGTGATTTGATTGAAACACTACGCAAAGCCATTGATGAAGATTAATTAAATGGTGATGTTTAATACTCATTGTAGGATGTCGTTATGAGCTGGTTCCAAAATATTATTCCACCAAAAATAAAACGTAAAGAAGATGGTGGTGACAAAAAAAATGTTCCAGAAGGGCTTTGGAGTAAGTGTAAGGCGTGTGAAGCCGTGTTGTATTACACAGATTTAGGTAAGAATCTTAATGTATGCCCCAGGTGTGATTATCACAATCGGCTAAATGCGCGTGACCGTATTAATTTGTTACTTGATCCCGGTGGACGTCATGAAGTTGGTGCGGAAGTTGTGCCAACAGATCCACTGAAGTTTAAAGATAGTAAGCGTTACGTTGACC
>JAOULU010000231.1 GCA_029881855.1 Nitrosomonas sp.
AAATTGAACAACTACAAATAGCAGAAATAACTTCAGATCGTACGGAACTAACTGAAACCACCCCATCACTTACAACAATTCAATCGATACCAGAAATTTCAACTGAAGGGCTGGATACATCACAACAAAAAACGATGCTGCGCGTAAGTTCCAAGTTAATTGATCAATTGGTTAGTGAATCTGGCGAAGTCAGCATTACACGCTCAAAAATAGAAACACAATTAAACAACTTCAAGCAATCGTTACAAGACCTCACGGATAGCGTAGACCGTTTACACGGACAATTACGTGAAGTGGAGATTCAGGCTGAAACACAAATGCAGTCGCATCTTGCACAAAAACAAGACAACGAACAAGTATTTGACCCACTTGAGTTTGACCGCTTTACACGCCTCCAAGAGCTTACCCGGCTCATGGCAGAAAGTGTGGATGATGTACTCACTGTACAGAAAAACCTTCGTGCAACACATAACACAGCTGAAGAAGCTTTGTCTCAACAATCACTTGTCAGTCGCAAGCTACAGCAAGCGCTTATGCATATACGCACACTTCGATTCAGTCATTTTTCTGAACGTTATTACCGCATAGTTAGACAGGTGGCTAGCGATGTTGGCAAAAAGGCCCGTTTAGAAATTCAAGGTGACGAAATTGAAATAGATCGTAGTGTATTAGACAAAATTAATACCCCATTAGAACATCTACTACGTAACGCAGTAGCACATGGTATTGAAGCTTCTGAAAAAAGAGCGCAACTTGGCAAACCTGAAACAGGACAAATAATCATTAACCTATGCCAAGAAGGCAATGAAGTTATTATCACGTTAAGTGATGATGGCAATGGCCTTGATATTCCACTGATTCGGGAGAAAGCCCTGCAACTTGGCCTAATACAAGAAAACGAATCTTTGGATAACGACCAAATAATGTCGTTAATCTATGCGCAAGGGTTATCTACTGCTAAGACCATCACTAGTATTGCTGGTCGTGGCATTGGAATGGATATTGTTAAAAATGAAGTCTCTACCTTAGGTGGCCGTATCACTGTTCATTCAGTACTTAATCAGGGTACGACTTTTAATATCCATATACCTTTAACCCTTGCAGTCGCACAAACACTATTAGTTCGTAGTGAACAGCAAATTTATGCCATACCCACAGTCATCGTTGACCATATCCAAGAAGTGAATACTGATGTGCTTAACGAAGCCTATCAAAACCACAACATTCAACATAATGAGAAGATTTACCCATTCGCCCATCTGTCCCACTTACTTGGTGCTATCGATCACGCACCAGAAGTTAGACGACACAACCGAATACTTTTACTACAGAGTGGCACAGTTCCACTTGCCATACATGTTGATGAGTTAATTGGGAATAGTGAACTTATTGTTAAAAATGTTGGGGCTCAACTCAAGCAGGCACCAGGTATTGAAGGTGCCACAGTAACTGGGGAGGGAGATGTTATTCTCATTTTAAACCCAGTAAAACTGGCGCAACGAAAACAAGCGCAAGCAATACTAACAGCAGCACCCAAAAAACCCTCAATCAATGTACAAAGACCATTAACTACTACGCTGCCAACAGTGATGATTGTCGATGATTCGTTGACGGTTCGCAGAGTAACCAGTCGCTTGCTTGAACGCGAAGGCTATGAAGTTTTAATTGCGAAAAATGGATTAGATGCTATTGAATTGCTGCGAGAAATAACGCCAGATGTCTTGCTTATTGATCTCGAAATGCCCAAAATGGACGGATTTGAATTAATCAGAAATATTCGTAACCATCCTGAAACAGCAGACGTTCCCATTATCATCATTTCATCACGTACGGCTGACAAGCATCGCGCAATGGCTGATAAACTGGGTGTCAATATTTTTCTTGGCAAGCCTTATCAAGAAGAAGCGCTGCTTGGTCATATCTCAAAATTTGTCCAAAAATAATTTGTCAGGAATCGCCGCCATAGAGCTTTTACCATCAAACAATAACTCATAAATCATCGGTATTTCTTTTATTTGCCACGCATAAACATTTTATCTAAATCAGCTAGACTGGTTTCAAACCATGTTGGTCGACCATGGTTACATTGATCTGCACGTTCGGTTATTTCCATATCACGTAATAATGCGTTCATTTCTTCAATTGTCAGCTTTCGATTGGCACGAATTGCGCCATGACAGGCCATCGTTGCCAGTATTTCATTACGTTTACCCGTTAATATCTGACTCACGCCATACTCACGAACCTCTTGCAATAAATCTTGCGCTAGTTTTACGATATCGGCATGTTTAAGTGTAGCCGGCACAGCACGCACCGCTAAGGTAGTCGGAGAGAGCACAGCAAACTCGAAACCTAATTGTTGCAATACTGCATTATTCTCTTCCACGGTATTCACATCCAAACTATGCGCATTAAAAGTAGCTGGAATTAATAATGATTGTATTGGCATTGCATCATGATCTAACGCTGATTTGAGTTGTTCGTACATAATTCGCTCATGTGCCGCATGCATGTCTACGATTACTAAACCATTATTATTCTGAGCCAGAATATAAATACCATGCAGCTGTCCCAGAGCAAAACCTAGCGGAGGAAAAACTTGATTCTCTTCGTCTTCAATAGACTCAGCTATTGCTACAGTAGGTGCGCTGGACCGAACCTCTGGATTTGAGGCTTGCTGCGAACCCACATTATCTCCAAATAGCGTTTGGTAGAACACAGTCGGTTGCTCCACTTTACTTGGACTTTGAGCATAATATTTTGGATACTGTGACTGCATTCTAGACACCGTCTTATGCTGCTGCTTTTCTTCCTCAGCTTGAGCTGGTGTTGCCAATGCCTTGTTGATGGCATGAAAAATAAACTGATGAAGCGCTCTTGCATCATGAAACCGCACCTCAGCCTTGGTTGGGTGCACATTCACATCGACACCCTCCGGCTCCATCTCAAGAAATAAAACAAAACTTGGGTGCCGGTCTAAATGTAATACATCTCGGTAAGCCTCGCGCAGCGCATGAGCAATCAATTTATCGCGTACAAAACGATTGTTGACAAAAAAATACTGTGTATCACGTGAAGAACGTGCATAAGCAGGTAACGCCACAACTCCATATAACCGGATACCCGCCGACTGCTCATCAACAGTCACTGAAGTTTGACTGAAATTATCACCTAACACCGCCAATATCCGCTGTGATAATGTTGCACAACGAAATTGGTGACGTGTTTTACCGTTATGCTGTAATGTAAATTCAATATCTGGATGAGAAAGCGCCAAACGCTTAA
>JAOULU010000232.1 GCA_029881855.1 Nitrosomonas sp.
CTAGAGTTCCCTCAATACTCATAACACTAATCCCACTCCAACGCCCCACGCATCCATTCGTAGATAAAACCCACAACAAGGATACCGAGAAAAACCATCATGGCTATAAAGCCAAACAAGCCAATTTCATCTAAAACAATTGCCCATGGAAATAAAAATGCAATTTCCAGATCAAATAGAATAAAGAGTATAGCTACCAAATAATACCGTACGTCAAACTTCATACGTGCATCTTCAAAAGCTTCAAAACCACATTCATAGGGTGACAGTTTTTCATTGTCTGGCCGATTTGGCGCAAGCAACCACCCGCATAGCATCGGCACTACGCCAACTAAAAACCCGACAATCAGAAATAATAAAATTGGAAAATAATTTTCAAGCATTGTTTAATTTAATTATGAAGTTTTACTGGTTCCATGCTTCTTGACTTTAAGTTGCAGAAGTAAAGCGATGGTGCCGACGGCGAGACTCGAACTCGCACAGCTTTCGCCACCGCCCCCTCAAGACGGCGTGTCTACCAATTCCACCACGTCGGCGGCCAAACTATGCGCATGTACCAAAACTATTCAGAAATTCCTATTAACTATTAATTTGGAATTTGATTCGCTTTTAATGTGTCATTAATAGCAGGACTATCTGAATTTAACATTGTGTCATCACCTAAATCCAGCATAGACTCGGAATCTGTTAGCTCTGTAGCACTCTTAGATTCTACAATTTCTCCCATGGTACCCATAATACCTAGTTCTTCAGTTTGATTCATTGAGAAATAGGTTAATCCCATGCTGGTTGAAAAAAACATAGCGGCGATAAAACCGGTCATTCGACTCAAAAATGTTGCAGATCCACTTGCGCCAAAAAGGCTTCCTGATGACCCGCCACCAAAGGCAGCGCCCATGTCTGCTCCTTTACCTTGCTGCAATAAAACCAACACTATTAACGCAACCGCCAATATAACATGTGTCGACCAAATAATAGTTTCCAACGTGTTACTCCAAAAAATTTAATTCTGCATTGCATGACAGATTGCAATAAAATCACTGGCTATTAATGATGCACCGCCGATTAAACCACCATCTATGTCAGGCATTGCGAATAACTCAATTGCATTATTAGCCTTAACACTACCACCGTACTGTATGGTCAAGTTTTCTGCCACACTAGCATTTTGAGTAGCAATGCCGCTTCTAATAAAGCTATGTATATCCTGCGCCTGTTGGGGTGTCGCTGTTTTACCCGTTCCAATCGCCCAAACTGGCTCATAGGCTATCACTGCTTTGCTTAACGAATCTACACCAGCTAAAGCAATCACAGCATTTAATTGTTCTCCAATAACCTGCTCTGTTGTTCCTGCTTCACGCTGCTCTAAAGTTTCACCTACACACAAGATAGGGGTTAAACCAGCCTTTTGAACAGCGACATATTTTTCTGCAACAATTTTACTATCTTCACCAAACAATGTTCTTCTTTCTGAATGACCGACAATAACATAAGAACATCCAAAGTCATTCAACATCGTCGTTGATACCTCACCTGTGTAAGCACCTTTGTCATACTGACTGACATTTTGCGCTCCCCAAGCTATATTTGTTTTTTTCAGCTTATCTTGTACTGAGGGAATAAAAGGATAAGGCACACATACTGCAACACTTTCACTACGTAGCTCAGTTACACCGGAAATTATCGCATTGAGTAAATCATTATTTTCTGCCAGATTACCATGCATTTTCCAATTACCAGCTACTAACTTTTTGCGCATTTGCCTCTTCCCTCAACTTCTCAAAAGTGGCGATGCTACTCTTGATTGCCTATCTAGTCAATCGTAAGCATACTGCGCCAAATCCACAAATAACCTTTGAGACATTGTATATACACACTTTTACTTAATCTAAAGAAAAGAATCAACTTAAAAAAGTTAAACTATTCTTCTTAAGATCACGCTAATTTATATTGGATCAGATAGATGGCAGGATATATTTTATATCAAGGCGTAGACATGACTAATAGCCTGTACTCCAAAGATTTACTAAGCAAAAATCAAGACTTTCTCAACATCAAATTTTAATAGATCACAAGTCCCTTCCTAACCAAATCGACCAGTAATATAATCCTCCGTTTGTTTGTTCTTAGGTTTAATAAATATCGTATCTGTTACTCCAAACTCAATTAACTCGCCCAAATACATATAAGCTGTATAGTCTGACACTCTTGCTGCTTGTTGCATATTATGCGTTACGATAAGGATCGTCACTTTATTCTTTAAATCAGCTATCAGCTCTTCAATGCTCGCTGTAGCAATCGGATCAAGCGCAGAAGTCGGCTCATCAAATAACAATATTTCTGGATCAGTAGCTAATGCGCGTGCGATACATAATCTTTGCTGCTGTCCACCCGATAAATTGAAAGCCAACTCATGCAATCGATCTTTAACTTCATCCCAAAGCGCCGCATTTCTCAGCGCAAATTCTATCCTCTCATCCAATATTGCACGTTGTTTTATGCCCCTGACGCGCAAACCATACGCCACATTTTCATAAATGGACTTGGGAAATGGGTTAGGCTTCTGAAAAACCATACTAATTCGCATGCGTACTTCAATTGGATCGACATCCGGTGATAAAATATTAACATCATCAGGATGGAGGAAGATTTCACCTTCATAACGATTACCTGGATATAAGTCATGCATGCGATTAAAGCATCTTAGAAACGTAGATTTACCACATCCAGAAGGCCCAATTAATGCTGTGATTTTTTTATCATGCAATGCCATATTAATATTTTTCAAAGCATTGAATTCGTCATAATAAAAACTTAAGCCTTTGACTTCTGATTTATATTTCATAGTTTCGGCATCGACTTCTATTTTGGTTTGCATGATCTCTACCACTTAATATTTTTACGCATGCGATAACGCAAATAAATAGCCAACCCATTCATCGCAAGCGTCATTACAACAAGTACTAGACCAGCTGCTGCAGCATTTAATTGAAAAGCTTCTTCAGGCCGAGAAACCCAGTTAAACATTTGTATTGGCATTACTGTAAACGGGGCCGTTAGCCACTCAAATGACAAAAATGGAAACTCGTCTGTTACCGGCGACGGTGGCAAGAATGCAATAAAAGTTAGTGCCCCAATCGTAATAATTGGCGCAGTCTCACCTATTGCCCGAGCAAGGCCGATAATTACTCCCGTCAAGATACCAGCAGCCGAATAAGGCAACAAATGATCTGATACTGTTTGCCATTTTGTAGCACCTAGTGCA
>JAOULU010000013.1 GCA_029881855.1 Nitrosomonas sp.
CATTTCACCTTGCATTACATCTGACAGGCCATGTATCCGCACAATTCCGTCTGTTACTGACACAATGGTCCCTTGTGTTCGAACTTCTGCTGTATCAGCAAGTCCTTCAATCCTATTTTTAATCAGTTCACTGATTTCGGATGGATTTAACTGCATTTCATATAACTCCTAGCTTTTAAGTACAACGGCCATGGATTCAAGTTTAGCGCGAACAGAAGTATCGAGAATTTCATCACCAATCTCTACTTTAACCCCGCCTATTAAATCAGGGTCAACGCTTACACTGGCTTCGATTTTGCTTTTAAATTTCCGCTCAAGGTCGCTTACCAATTTTTTTAGTTGCTTATCATTTATTGCAAAAGCGGTCACTATTTTTGCCTCAAGAACACCTTCATGCTGTGCTTTCAGTTGTTCAAATAACTGACTTACCTGGGGCAAAATATCAATACGGTTATTTTCCGCTAATAACGACAGAAGATTCCGACCCTCATCATCAAATTTTTTCTTACCTAGCTCAAGCAAAATTTCGCTTAGTTGTTGCGCTGATACCATTGGATTACCAACAAGTAATTTTATTTGCTCTTCTTCTGCCAATGCTGCAGCGTATTCAAGCATATGCGACCATTCCTGCAATCTTTTTTTAGCTACAGCGCTCTTATACACAGCATCAGCATATGGTCTTGCAACAGTAATTGCCTCAGCCATTATTTCAATTCTTCCTCAATTGATGCAAGCAAGTCTGCATGTGCTTTCGCATCAACTTCACGTTTCAGTATTTTAGTCGCACCCGCAATTGCCAACTGAGCAACATGTTGCCGCAACTCTTCTTTTGCACTAAACACTTCGTTTTCAATTTCAGCCTTTGCACCGGCCTTGATACGATCACCTTCTGCTTTCGCTGAATTTTTTGCTTCCTCAACAATTTCAGAGGCACGTTTCTCTGCTTGCGATACAATCTCAGAGGCCTGTTGTTTAGCTTCTTTAAGCACTTCTGAGGAGCGTTGGCTTGCTAACTCCAACTCATGGCGACCACGTTCACCAGCCGCCAAACCATCTGCAATTGTTTTCTGACGTTCTTCAATTGCATTCAATAATGGTGGCCACACATATTTGACCGTAAACCAAATAAAGATTGCAAATGCAAACGCCTGAGCAAATATAGTAAAGTTAATATCCATGACCAACCCACATCTTGGTTCTAAATAACGACATTATTATTGAATAACTGCCAGCAATGGATTACCAAATGCAAACAGCATTGCTAAACCAACTGCGATAATGAATGATGCATCAGTTAAACCCAACAATAGAAACACTTTACCTTGTAGGGTTGGAATCATTTCTGGTTGACGGGCTGCACCCTCAAGAAAGCGGCTACACATTATACCCACGCCGATACAAGCACCCGCCGCACCAAGACCGATCATCAAACCGATACCGATACCAGTATATGCTTGAATCAATGCTAAATACTCCAGATTCTCCATTTTAATTTCCTTTTGTTAAGATTAATGATTTTGTAATAAATAAAACTTTATAAATTAATGTGATTCGTGTGCCATAGATATATAAACTACCGCCAGCATCATGAATATGAATGCTTGCAATGTAACAATTAAAATGTGAAATATCGCCCAGCCTGCACCCAGGAACACAGCAAAAAACGTCCCTACAGCACCAGTTGCCGCCCACATGCCAATCAGTAGGAAGATTATCTCTCCCGCATAAATATTACCGAACAAACGCAGCGAATGTGACAATGGCTTGGACACATATTCAATAAAATTAAACAGTAAGTTTAATACCCATAGTACTGGGTTTTTACCAAATGGCGTACAAAACAATTCATACATCCAACCGCCAACCCCCTTTACCTTCAGATTAAAGAAAATCATCAAGAAGAAGATTGTAAGTGCTAATGCAAATGTTGTATTTACATCCGTAGTAGGCACAGTTTTCCAATAATATAATCCGAATACATGCTCATAGATCCAAGCCATAACATCAATTGGCAAAATATCCATTGTGTTCATCAACAACACCCAAACAAATATTGTTAGGGCTGTAGGTGCTACGAATACGTGGCGATTACCATGGAATGTGTTTTTTACTTCGTTGTCAATGAATTCAATCATCAATTCGACAAACGCCTGGCGCTTCGAAGGAACACCTGGTGTAGCTTTTCGCACTATTAACCAAACAGAGCCCAACCCAAAAACGCCTAATATTATTGATGTCACAAAGGTATCAATATGCAAGGTCCAGAACGAACCTTCTCCAACTTGCGTCGTCAGGTAGGTTAAGTGATGTTCAATATACGAAGTTGGGGTTAGCTCTTTATCTGCTGCCATGTATTGCCACTCTACTATTAATTAATGATCTTTTTTTTTGTATTATCTGATACAAACAATGCCAAGCTATGCACTATAACCGTAACTATAAATGTTCCAATAAATGCTAATGCATTAACATCCTTATAAAATCTAAATACTAGCCACAATAAAATTATTGTCAGAAATATTTTTACTGCTTCTGCTCGTAATGCCGTACGTATTGTTCCTGATGCCGTATAACCTTTATGGCGTGAAACTATTATGGCAAACGAAGCGGAAGACACTAAACTTATTGATCCCCCAATAAACGCCGACACTGCACTTTCTACACCAAATACCAGCCCTAATGTCACCGCTATCACTAAAGTTACTAGTAATTGCCAGTACAATATTATTCTTAATGGCCTGTTTTGTACCCAAGACATAATTTTCCTCAATCTTTGGAGCAGGCGGGATAGAATAATTAATAACTGCACTCGGAAAAGCGCGCATTCTATCCTGATTAACCATTAACGTCAATGTGAAATATCTAAGCCAGAATCTACTTAACCACTCAAAAAATACCAGCAACGATAAATATAATGATCCAAAATCTTTGGCTTGAGCGGAAAATTATATTGCACAAATGCCATATCTCCTTTCCACTAATATTCGAACACTATTTTTCACTCAGAAAATCAAAGCACTTAAAGCACGCACGCACAGTTGCCCAGAAACTCTAGCTTATGACGTACATTTGATTTAACCACATGCGCGTATTCCATAATTTATGGATAGCAGCACCTAAGGTATAACAATACTATGATGCTATCGTTTGACAGTTAGTTCTTAATAATGCTGAAATCTGGCATCCGATAAATTCTATCTTAACCTTGGATTTCATTTATCCTCGTGAATTAATTCTGCAATAAATGTACCGTTATTTGAGAATTCAAAAGTAGAAGTAATGATCTACCAATAGTGCTACAAATAATAATGCCAAATAAAGTATGGAATAGCGAAATGTTTTCATTGCTAACTGGTCACTATAATCCCGGTAAATCTTAATTGCATAGTACATAAATATTACATTGAGAATAGTTGCCCCCGCTAAGTAAATTAATCCGCTCATTTGAGTAATATAAGGCAATAAAGTTACTATGCAAAGGATGACGGTATACAACAAAACATGCAGGCGAGTAAATTGATCACCATGCGTTACTGGTAACATTGGCATACCAATTGCCGCGTATTCAGTCTTACGATAAAGCGCTAATGCCCAGAAATGCGGTGGCGTCCATGCAAAGATAATCAGAAATAACAGTAAGGCATCTGCAGTTACTTCTCCGGTGACGGCTGCCCAACCCAATACAGGCGGCATCGCCCCTGACGCACCACCAATAACAATATTTTGTGGTGTTAATGGCTTTAATATAATCGTGTAAATAATTGCATAACCTACAAACGTCCCCAACGTAAGCCACATAGTCAATGGATTTACCCATTGATAGAGCATAAATAATCCGATACCACCTACTAACCCGAGAAAAAATGTAGTCTCTGGAACGCTAACTTTACCTTGCGGCAAAGGACGACCCTTCGTTCTTGCCATTACGGCATCCATTTTTTGCTCAACCAGACAATTTAATGCTGCTGCCGCTCCGGCTACTAATGCTATACCGATGGTTCCAAATATTAAGGCATCTAATGGTACCGCACCTGGAACCGCTAAAAACATTCCAATGACAGCTGTAAAAACAATCAGCGATACTACGCGAGGCTTTGTTAACCTATAAAATTGGTTTATGCGTGATGCTGTTTCATGCCAAGCTATACTCATAGCCATAACATTGATCTCCTATATCCTTACGAGCTATTTACTCGTTTAATTTTCTATGAAGCCATGACATCTTCATAATAAATATACGAAAAACCTAGTGCTCCATTTGTGATACATCGAGCAAGTGTTTAATATCTTTACCAACTAATGTAGGGTCATGATTCTCAGGAAAGCGCATCATCAGATTTCCCATTGGATCTACTACGTAGACATGATTTCGTTGCGATTCTATTGGCGTAATAAACTCCAACAATTCACTATCCCTCGCATTTATAAAATGCGTACCCTCATATTTCTCTATTAATTCTGCATCTACTTTCACGTTGTCATCGATCAACCAAAGACGTTCAACACGACTCATTTCTTTATTTTGCACCAATCGCACTTGGCGAAGGTGAAATATTTGTGTCTGACATACTTCATCACAAACACCTGAATCAACCATAACTAGAACCCATTTTCCATGTAAATCTTTCATTCTAAAAATGGTATTGTCTACTTGATTTATTCCTGATCCAGATATTTTTTTAATCTCTAGAATCTCACCATAATTGGCACTATCCGGTCTATAATCGCTAAAAAAAATTCCGTAGGATATTATCACTGGTGCGAGCATTAACGCTAATAAACTAAGCAGTTTGATGCGATTATTTCTCTGAATCTGTTCTTTTGTTTGCTCTTTTGACATTTAACACCAAGAATATAACAATCGCTGTAATTGCCAGCGAAAACCACTGAAATGCATAACCCAGATTTCTATCAGCACCTGAATTAGGTCTCTCCCAATCACGAATCAACCCATCATCTAGTTCATCTTTTTGCAATACCATTACGGGTTGCAAATCAAGTCCTGTTGTTTCATGATAGCGCTGCAAATCAAAATTATCCCACACCAATCCAGTTGTAATGTGCTCAGAAAGCTCAAGCATCCTTAATTCAGGAGAAACAGCCAAACCCTTTATGACTATCTCACCATTAACGACCGGAAACTCAGGCAAAACTGCTCGATCCGTACCAGTTGCAACCCAACCCCTATTAATGATCACACTCAATGAGCTATTTGATATCTTAATGGGTGTAAGTACATGATACCCAGCGTTACCTTTGTAAGTTTTATTATCCACATAAATCGTGTATTTTGGCTGAAACACACCCCTGACTTCAATTTCTCTATATTGAAAATCCTCGAACTTTATTAAGCTGCTGGGTAGAGTAACTGCAGGTTCTTTCGAAAGAAGAGTTATCTGCTCATA
Source organism: Nitrosomonas sp. (assembly GCA_029881855.1). GTDB lineage: Bacteria > Pseudomonadota > Gammaproteobacteria > Burkholderiales > Nitrosomonadaceae > Nitrosomonas. The sequence goes on from JAOULU010000013.1 coordinate 5,406, forward strand.
TTGTGTATTTTTTTCTTCTGCACGTGAAAGCTGCCATTTTCCTAATTCTACAAACATGATTGTAAAAGCTATGGTAACAATTATTGTCCACAACTTTGGTTTAAAACGGAATCCAGAAACTATCATTTGGTTTGTACTATTTAGATACTAGACCGTTTATTAGCTCGAATACTTTACTAATATTTTAAGCCAGCATAGATGCAGGATTTTCAAAAAATGCCAACTTCTACACACATCAATTTTCATTTTTAGTGTAGAAGCTGGAATCTTTATGTAGCTTACTGTAGCCTATTTATAATAAATAGACGAAAATGAACAGTCCCAACCAAACCACATCAACAAAGTGCCAGTACCAGGCTACACCCTCAAAACCGAAATGCTTATCTGCTGTAAAGTGACCTGCTGCACAGCGGAAATAAATTACCGTCAGCATAATGGCACCAACCGTTACATGGAAACCATGAAACCCTGTCAACATAAAGAACGTCGACCCATAAGCGCCTGAAGTTAATTTCAAGTTAAGGTCATTGTAAGCATGCACATATTCGTAAGCCTGGCATGCAATAAAGATTGCGCCAAGCGCAATAGTAGCAAGCAACCATTTCTTTAATGCCTCACGTCTATTTTCTTTGATTGCGTAGTGCGCTAACGTACATGTAACGCCTGAACTCAGCAATAATAGGGTATTAATTGCTGGCAATCCCCATGCACCCATTGGTGTAAATGCTTCGTGAGCACCTGGTCCTGTTGTCGGCCATGTACCATCGTACGCGGACCAGAAACCTTGACCGAGGACTGTACTTTCTTCTTCCAGCCATGGAATTGAAAAAACGCGCATGTAGAACAACGCACCAAAGAACGCACAAAAGAACATAACTTCAGTCAAAATAAACCATCCCATTCCCCAACGAAATGAGACATCAACTTGGTCATTATATTTTCCGCTTTCGCTCTCTCTTGACACTGTACCAAACCAACCAAACATCATATAAATGAGAATGGCAAAACCTATTGCTAGCAGTCCATAGCCTAATTCCATCTTGTTCATGGTTAATGCTGCGCCAAATCCCATAAAGAATAGCGCTGTAGACCCAATGATCGGGTATGCTGATGGAGCTGGCACATAATAGTGGCCGGATTCCTGACTCATTCTTAACCTCCTACTTATGATTTATATCAAATTTAACGTACAACAAAATTAACTAGTAACAGCACACTGATTACAAAAAGCACGCCACCAATTAGACCGCCAATGATCACTTGCATCGGTTTTAAAGTTTCAGCATCAAACTCATGATCACTTTTTTTACGAATACCCATAAACGCTGATAATACTGCTCTTGCTATTTGCAATACCGTTGCTTTCTTTTGTTGAGTATCAATTTTATTCATACCTGATTATCAATTATCTCTAATTGCTTTAGCGCCATCAGGCAACTCAAAGAATGTATACGATATTGTTACTGTATGTATATCCGTTGGCAAATTCGGTTCTATAACAAATTGAACCGGCATTTGCCTGACTTCTTTTGGTTTAAGCACTTGCTTTGTAAAACAGAAGCATTCAAATTTCTTTAAATGCTTATCTAAAAAACGAGGACTGTAACTTGGTATTGCTTGTCCGTTAATTTCACGATCTGTGTTATTTGTTATCTCATACATCACACTAACTGGTTCACCTGGGTTGATACGAACACTGCTTTGTAGCGGCTTGAATTGCCAAGGCAACCCTGTTGTATTGGCGTCAAGCTCTACAGTAACCCAGCGTTCCGTATCTACCCAGTTATCTTCAACCAGTATGTCTGGCTGCAACAAATTATTTATTCCTGTAACTTCACAGAATTTCTCATAGAGTGGAACTAAAGCATAGCCGAAGGCGAACATCACCACTGTAAAAATCAACAGCTTTTTCATCATTGTGATGTTATCTTGAACTTTGCTATTTGCCATTTCTAATTACCACTCTTTCAAAATTACGACTAAATAAAGTGCAACTATCGTAATCAACAGATACATCGCTGTTCTAAGTTTCTTACGTTTTAATTCAGTTTCATCGTGTGACATACATTACTCTTTCTATCTATTTAAGAACAGGCGGCTTCTCAAAACTATGATACGGCGCTGGTGTCGGCAAATGTGTCCACTCCAGTGTCGTAGCTCCATCCCATACTTTTTGCGGCGCTTTCTCACCACTACGAATACAGTTAATTACAATGTAGACGAATAGCACCTGTGTCATTCCAAAGCCAAATGCACCCAAGCTTGAGACCATATTAAAGTCAGCAAACTGTAATGCATAATCTGGAATTCTACGTGGCATTCCAGCTAAACCTAAGAAATGCTGTACAAAGAATGTCAGATTAAAGAAGAACATTGATAACCAGAAATGCCATTTACCTAATGTCTCGTTGTACATACGACCCGTCCACTTAGGCAACCAGTAGTAGGCGCCAGCAAACAATGCAAATAGTGATCCAGATACTAAAACATAGTGGAAGTGCGCAATTACGTAGTAGGTATCTTGAACTTGAATATCAATTGGCACGATGGCACAAATAACACCACTAAATCCGCCAATCACAAACAGGAAAATAAAACCGACCGAAAACAGCATCGGCGTTTCAAACGACATCGAACCTCGCCACATTGTGGCCGTCCAGTTAAACACTTTCACACCTGTTGGAACCGCAATCAGCATAGTTGCATACATAAAGAACAATTGTCCAACGACTGGCATCCCTGATGTAAACATGTGATGCGCCCAAACAAAGCAAGATAATATTGCGATGGACGCTGTTGCATATACCATTGAAGAGTAACCGAACAATGGCTTGCGTGAGAATGTTGGAATAACTTCTGAGACAATGCCGAATGAAGGCAGAATCATAATATACACTTCTGGATGACCAAAGAACCAGAAAATATGCTGGAATAACACCGGATCGCCACCACCAGCTGCATTAAAGAAGCTTGTGCCAAAATGACGGTCGGTCAATAACATCGTCACTGTCCCGGCCAATACTGGCATAACCAAAACTAACAAGTATGCAGTAATTAACCATGTCCAAACAAACATTGGCATTTTCATCAATGTCATGCCTGGTGCACGCATGTTCAAAATGGTAGTAATGATGTTAATTGAGCCCATAATAGATGAAGCACCCAATATATGAACCGCAAAGATCATTAAATCTACCCCTAATCCACCTTGAGTAGATAGCGGAGGATAGAATGTCCAACCACCCGCTGCTGCACCACCAGGCACGAAGAATGAAACAACTAACAATGAAGCCGCTACCGGTAGCAACCAGAAGCTCCAGTTATTCATTCTTGCAAAAGCCATATCCGGCGCACCAATCATCATTGGTATCTGCCAGTTAGCAAAACCAACAAAGGCCGGCATAATGGCACCAAACACCATTATTAAGCCATGCAACGTAGTAAATTGATTAAATAATTCAGGCTCTAGAATTTGAATTCCCGGCTGATACAACTCAGCACGAATTCCCATTGCCAATGTACCACCCACAAAAAACATAGCCAAACTGAACCACAGGTACATCGTACCAATGTCTTTATGGTTGGTCGTTGTGATCCAACGCATTATCCCGCTCGGATGATGGTCATCATGTCCGTGACCGTGTGCGTCACCATGTACTGCTGCCATAGTTATCTCCTTTTACTTAATTTCTGAGTTCGTTAATGTCTGATGGCTGCACAACATCACCCGTGTCATTACTCCAAGCATTACGCTCATAAGTAATTACTGCAGCAAGATCCAGGTCTGACAAATGCCCAAATGGTGTCATTGCCGTGTTTGCTTTACCATTAATTACAATATCAATATGCCCAGCAACCGGCCCATTAACAAGCTCCGATCCATCTAATGCAGAAAATGCACCGGGTATTCCTTGCCCATTTGGCTGATGACAAGCTGCACAATGCGCGGCATAAACCTGCTCGCCTTTTGCATTCAACTCATCCAACGTGAATTCCGTATTAACATCCACTTCAGCTTGCTCTGTTGCCTCTTCTGCCGCACTTAATTGTGCGGAAACCCACTGAGCGTAGTCACCTTCTTCCATCACTTCGACCACAATCGGCATATACCCATGATCCTTGCCACATAACTCAGCACACTGACCACGGTAAATTCCCGGAGTATCCGCCGTAAACCAAGTATCACGAATAAAACCGGGGATTGCATCTTGCTTAATACCTAACGCAGGCACCCACCAAGCATGAATCACATCATTCGCTGTCAAGATAACTCGCACTTTTTTACCAACTGGCACGACCACACGATTATCAACCTCCAGCAAATAATTCTTACCCTTGGGTGCTTTATTTTGAATTTGATCTCTAGGCGTAGACAACTTACTAAAGAAGCTTATTCCCTCACCCTCACCTTGCAGATAATCATACCCCCACATCCATTGATATCCTGTTGCCTTAATGGTCATATCCGGGCTTGAAGTATCTTTCATGGCAATAACTGTTTTAGTCGCTGGCCACGCCATTACAACAAGAATTATACATGGCACTATGGTCCAAATAATTTCCACCGAAGTACTATGATGAAAATTTGCCGCCTTGTAACCCAAAGATTTACGGTGTTTAAGTATGGAATAAAACATCACACCAAATACACCAATAAAGATAACCAGACATATCCACATAAGCCAGATATGCTGATCATAGATATCCTGTGCTATCACACTTTGCGGTTCAGGCAGATTATATTTTGACTGCTCACCTGCCGCCATACTCATACTCGAGTACAAAGCAAGAGCGGACACCCCCGCTAGGGTTGCTACTGATTTACTGCTCATATTCCCCCCCACATGATTACTTATTTTACCGATTTCAGGTGCGACCTATAACGCTACAAACCTGAACGCTTTTTTATTCAGCCGGCTTGCGGAAGCCATACACCAAAATCTCATTATATTTAACATAACCATACTATAATTAACGATTACTACATTATCTTGGCCGAATTTCCTTATTATCCGCAACTTAGATTTTTTTAGTGATAGATTACGTCTACACGCTAATAAATCGAACCAAAATTCTAGCATGCCACCGTTGCTCTAACAAGGAAAAATCCTGATTTTTATAGCAATATTACCCTGTTTATAAAGTGGTAATGGCTATTTTACCCTCCCCAAAAAACCCTGATTAGATACTGGTGATTTTATTTTTTGAGAATAAAATCTACCTTTATACCTACGCTTAAATTCTGAGTCACCATCTCGCGACGCCTATTGTCCCACCAAAGATTGCACCCAGATATCCAGTCACCGGCATAGCACAATAAAACCATAAACTTGCCCTATAAGGAAAAATAATCTCAGGATATTGAGTACATGTCTTTTAGATAATGCGGTAACTAAAGAAAATGGATAACCTCGACATGACGTAAGTCGTCACCAAACTATTCATTACTAAACATCACACCAGTTGAATTAACAGTGCAATAAACAAGATGATTGCAGCAATTGGAATAGCGAAACTCAGCCAGTCCTGAGACGATCCTTTAGGGCTATTCTTCATCATATCTCTAGCTCTTGGAAACAAAAAAATAATAAACATTATTAATGCCAATGCAGAAACTATTTTCATCCAGTCCATAACTCAAAACCTTTTATTTTTTATATACCGTACTCGCTTAAAACAAAACCCCGGCAATGCCGGGGTTTTGTAACAAGCCTCACAACATACTGGAATCAGTCGTCTCCGCCCATAATTCCTAGTATCTGCAACAAGCTTATAAAGATATTGAAAATTGTCAGGTACAACCCAATAGTCGCCATCACATAGTTAGTTTCGCCACCGTGGATGATGCGACTGGTATCATACAAAATAAACCCACTCATAATCATGATAACAACAGCAGATATCATCAAAGACATAGCAGGTATAGCCAAAAAGATATTTGCAACTGCTGCGAGCAGCACCAGCAAGAAACCAACCATCAGGAAGCCGCCTAGAAAGCTAAAATCTTTACGGGTTGTCAATACATAAGCAGATAAACCCATAAAAATAACCCCTGTACCACCAAACGCCAATGTAATAACATTTCCACCATTAGGCAACGCAGCATACATACTTAGCATTGGCCCTAATCCAAATCCTAACAAACCGGTAATCAGAAAAACAATACCAATACCCGCTGTAGAGTTTGCAAAACGGGGCAACACAAACATGGCAATCACCATACCGCCAATGACAGATATCAAATAAGTCATTGGTGGCATATTCATAAACATTGAGATGCCTGCTGTAAGACCACTAAACAACAACGTGAGCGATAAAAGCATATAAGTGTTGCGTAACACTTTATTAGTTGCCAAAGCAGATGGTGACCTTTGAGCAACTGTTGAGATATTTCGGTTCATTATGAAAAAGCCTCCATTTAAAATTAAATTCTATACTACTTTACTGAGCTCTTAGCGTAAGTAGATGGGACATTGTATCCCATGTATAGTTCAAAGCAAATCATGAAAAACACACGTCAACAAAAAATGTATTTCTTGCCCTGCAAAGGGATTCTAAGGTAGATCTACTTGTCACCACAAAGCACCCACACCTATTTCTGAGTGTCACACCTTACTTCTTAGCCCAGGAACCATTGGCCGCCTGATACCACCAACCCGCTTTAGCCAGCTTTATCCAGCGTTGGCCAAATGTTGTCCGAATATTATTTTCCCACTCAGGATGATTATTAGCACGCGCAATCTCACGGTACAATACATTTCGATCTTGGTTTTCGGCTGAAATCAATGCGTTTACAGCCTGTCTTTGCGCAAGTGGCACAACACTCGCATCACGTAGCGCTAACAACCCATCCTTAGTAAACCCTACAGCACCACCCTCGTAGTATGTCACTAACTGTGCATGCCGATCCTGCATACTCTGTTTGACACTTGCAATGGCTGGTGTGTTTACTTCGAGATTTGCATTTGCATCTGCATAAACAACTTGCGACAAAAGAAACAAGGCCAATAACAATAAATAAGGAATTGCACGATTCATTATCTTCACCTCAAAATACGTTTATTAAATTTCAGATCTTACTTTCACAGAGTTAGAGAACGACTAACATTGTTATTCCTCGGTTTCTTCCAGTTGCCATACTTCCCCAATAATCTTATCTGCTGCTTTCTCTGCCGCCGCTGCGGGAAAGTAAATATTAATAGTGACACAAGCTGATAAAAACATGCCAAATAATACTGATAGATTTGTATATAACAAAAACTTTCTCATATAACTCCTACTGAATAACAGGTTCGCTTTCTTCAGCAACCCTTTTTAAACGATCAATAAGCTCTTGCCAGTCCACCTTTTGGTTATAGCCCATCACGGTAATTGCAGGGATGCCGCCACCCTTTACCAACGTATAGGGATTGGATTGAG
>JAOULU010000233.1 GCA_029881855.1 Nitrosomonas sp.
GTATTGCAGCAATTCAGAGGTATCCGAAAACCCTAGTGAGTCGGGGTTAATCGTGACGCGTAGTTTGGAAGCATTTAGGGGTGAAATTGGCATGTTGAAGAAAATAGGCACTAAAACTTACTATTGTACCTATTTTCTCACTACGATTACTGAATCCAACAGCCAGATACTGTTTATTTAACTAGGGGTTTTGAGTCCTGTAACGGCGCCGTAAAATCTTTAAAAGTGTTAAAGGAATTAATGCAACCAAAATAATCCATAGCCAATTGCGTGCAAGCCACTCTAAGGGACTTGATTCGACCAGAAAGCTTGCCTCAGCAAGGTCAACAACTTTTATATTTTGTTGACCGTTGTCGTGGGTTAAAAGGTGGAGACGAAAGTTTAGTACTTGTTTCCCCGATGATTCTGGTATGACGTGCCAAGACCATTCGGTTAGACCATCATAGCCATATAGTTGGTCCTGAGGTCCTGGATTATCAATTAAAAAATCCTCGCCGACGATTTCTGCGCGCATATTGGGTGATACTTCGCCTGTTATACTTTGTATCGCGGTTCCTTCCGAAGCTATGGAAACCATTTCATTTATAAAATCAGCAAGTTGTTGTGTTTTTAAATTCAACGAGACCTTAAAGCCTTCATATTGTTTAACCTCCGAGGGAATAATAATTCCAGAGCTATCAATAGGAATTTTCATAATCAAAGGGTGAAATTGCTTGCTTTTTGAAACATAGTGCATCATGGTGTTTATTGAAAAAGGCACCATTAATAAAACCAGAAGCAATGCTGCTGGCATCATCAAATCAAAGCTTAGGTCTTTTTTATTGCCCTCTTTGGTTTTTGGTTTTGATTCTGGGTCGTTCATAATTTCTCCTGCTGCTAACAATTCATTTGTTGCTGATCATACCACCTCTACTCTCGTACTTATCCACAAAATGTGGATGCAATTTGTTACTATCCTAAATCTTTTTGTAATGTTAAATAGGTAAGGAAACTTCAATTTATTATATGGAGGGTTTTAGTCGCTAGACAGTGTTTCATAAATAAATGGGCGTTTCCTTGACCCGGATAGAGAAAATAAAAATGCCAACAATAAATAATTCGTCACCTAATAAGAAAAGTATTTGGCCAAAACTAATTACATTTTCATTAATTTTATTAACCATCGCTATTGCAGTGAGTCTTTTGCCACGCGGCTTTTCACAAGACCTCTCTGTTATTGGCCAGGGAACTAATGCAGTGGTATTGGTACATGATAGTAATATACTCCAAAGTGCAGATACCATGGTTGCTATGAATGCGGTCAGAGATGATTTTGATGACCGTATTGCATTTATTATCGCTGATCTCAATACGCCAGATGGCAGACAATTTGCTGACAGCCACGGACTTGGTCCGGTTGCACTAGCTTTTTTTGCGTCTAACGGCGACAGATTGCAAGTATTGTATAATGAACAGACAGCGGAATCTTTGAGGAAAAACTTGAATACAATGTTTAATTACAATAATTAAATACTTTTGGAAACAGGAGGGTAATTGTGGCCATATCTGATGGCTGGGTGATTCTAACCATACTGTTTTAATTCTCTACGAGCCATCAGATAGTTTGGATAGATACTTTTAACCCATTGCCAAAAATCAGGAGAATGATTCATTTCAAGCAGATGTGAGAGCTCATGTGCAATGACGTAATCGACCAGATGCAGTGGCATTTGTATCAATCGCCAATTCAAGTAAATAACGCCTCGGGTGTTACAGCTACCCCAACGTGTTTTGGCGCGGGACAAGCGAAATTGTGGGTATGGTATGCTTAATTTTTGAGCGTATAAGGTGATACGTTGACTAAAGCAAGCGATGGCTTGTTGGTGATACCAAGCCATTACAAACTTCTCAATCTGTTGTGCGCTTAATTGTGGTGTGATGGTCGTTATTTTTGCTGCTGACAATGCTGACATTTGTAACTCACCTGTTTCCTTTATGGACAGTTGCCAAGAGTCTCCCAATAACGGAAAAGTTGCATCCCTAGTCCATGATAATTCAAGTGATTTTTTGTTTTCCCATTGCGTTAGCTTTTTGGTGATCCAGTCTGCTTTGTCTAGCAAGATAGGGTCAATCTGATTTAACGCTGTCTTTAATGGAATACTCACCATCAGGCCGCCACTGTCAATTTTTAAACCTATTGATCTGCGTCTACTACGTTTGAGTGTGTAAGTTACTTTTTTACCATTTAAGAACGTGTTGCAAAGCATTGTTAGGGTTATTGAGAATTTTTATGACTAATTCGGGCTACTTCTGTTTCAATCCAAGCTTCTACTTCTGCATTTAATTCACCGGCTTCCTTTCCAGAGGGGTCAATGGGTTTACCAATACTGACGGTTATGGTACCTGGTTTTTTAATGAACGCATTCCTGCCCCAGAATTCACCGGCATTATGCGCTACAGGTACGACGAATGTATTTGTATGTGTTGCCAGCCATGCACCGCCAATGCGGTATTTGCCTTTCTTACCCGGCGCAATACGTGTGCCTTCTGGAAAAATGACCACCCAAAAGTTTTGTTTTAAGCGGTCTCTACCTTGTTCTACAACTTGTTCCAAAGCCGCTTTTCCTGAACTCCGGTCAATGGCTATTGGGTTCGTCATTGCTAGCCCCCAGCCAAAAAACGGGATGCGTAACAATTCTTTTTTGAGCACCCACACTTGTGGTGGAAATATTTTCTGAAAAGCCAGTGTTTCCCATGCAGATTGATGTTTGGAGATTATGATGCTCGGTGTTTTAGGAATATTCTCAGCACCCAAAATGCGATATTGAAGACCACATATTGTCCGTAACAGAAACAGCATGATAAATGTCCAACTGGAGGTGACTCGATAACGCGCATATGGCGATAATGGGAAACAGGCCAATGTTATTAGTGCATAAGGTGGTGTAATGATGATTTGCAATAGCATATAAAGGGTCGAGCGTAATAGTGCCATTGCTAAACCTTCTCTACTAAAGCATGAACTGCCGCTGCTAGATTATCAAAAATTTGTGTGTCAGGTGGGATTCCTGGATTAATGCTGGTTTTTTTGCCTTTGCCGGTTAAAACTAAAATAGGCTTCGCACCTATTGCAGCTGCGGCCTGTAAATCCCTTAATGAATCACCAATAATGGGTACATTTTTTAAATCAACGCCATAACGCTGAATAATTTCTGTATACATTCCTGTTGCAGGTTTACGGCATAGACATTTGTCCGCGTTAGTATGTGGGCAAAAGAATATGGC
>JAOULU010000234.1 GCA_029881855.1 Nitrosomonas sp.
TGATGAGTCAACTTCAGTCACTTTCTCCAGATCAACAACGATGTCATTCTCATTCAACAACGCGATACCTTGTTGTGTTATTTTCACAACATTCTCGATCGTCACAACACCCTGCACAACCAGTTTATTACCATCGCGTTGAATCATTATTGTTTATAGCCCGTAGCGTTATTTAAAAATTAGTCTTATTTACCCTCTAGGGCTTTGTTCCTATCAACAAGCGTTTTAATCAACCCATCTACACCACCTCTACGTATTTGGCTAGTAAATGAACTTCTGTAATTGGTCACTAGGCTTACCCCTGCTACGGTTACATCATAGACTTTCCAGCCGTCAGATTTTTTCTCCATACTATAGTCAATCGGCACTGGCTGCTTGCCACTACCTTGAATAATTACTGTCCTGACTGTTACATCTTCTCGATCACCCAGATTCTTAATTTGATGTACTTGCACGGTTTCATCACGATAGCTAGACAACGCATTTGAATAGGTACGAACTAATAATGTACGAAACTCATCAACTAAAACAGTTTGTTGTGAAGTTTCAGCTTTTGACCAATGGCGGCCCATCGCAAGTTGCGTCATGCGCGTGAAATTAAAATGAGGGAGTATTTTACTTTCAACCAGGTCCAGGATTCTTTCTTTGTCTGCGCCTTTTATGTCTTCATCATTTTCAATGATTTCCAGTACTTCTTTGACGGTCTCCTCAACGAGCCGATCCGGTGTAATTTCAACCGACCAGGCCGACGCTACAAATAAGAAAGAAGCCAATAACGCAACCACCCCTAGACCAAGATTTTTTTTCATTGTTCCTTCACCTATTTATTTTTTGCTGAATATAGTTAAATAATAATAAATACTAAAATTCGCAGTTTTACATATTGTTAGATCGCTAGAATCCGTCAGTATCAGAAGCTTTATCAAATAAAAAACGTCCAATCATTTCTTCCAGTACAATGGCTGAATTAGTTTTCATAAGTCTGTCACCTTCTTTTAACATAATTTCGTCACCGCCCGCAGCCAAACCAATATATTGTTCACCCAACAAACCGGATGTCAAAATACTAGCAAAGGTATCTCTTGGGAATGCATATCGATTATCCATGCTCAAAGTGACAAGCGCATCGTAAGTATCAAGACTGAATTGAATGTCGGACACACGGCCAACGACGACACCGGCGCTTTTCACAGGTGAACGAACCTTTAAACCACCAATATTCTCAAAGTTTCCAGTTATCTCGTAGGTCTGTGATGTGCCATAAGTATTTAAATTGCCGACTTTCAGGCTTAAAATCATAAGCGCACCAATGCCGATAAGAACAAATAGCCCTACCCATAAATCCATTGTTGTCCGCTGCATTAACTGACTCCTCTAAACATAAAAGCGGTCAAAATAAAATCTAGCGCTAAAATTGCCAGTGATGATGTTACCACTGTCCGGGTTGTTGCCCCTGAAACACCTTCTGCCGTCGGTGGCGCATCATAACCCTCATAAACTGCTATGGCTGTTACTGCCACACCAAAGAAACAGCTCTTAATGAAACCATTAATAATATCAAATCTAAAGTCAACCGCGCTTTGCATCTGAGACCAAAAAGATCCTGCATCAACACCAATAAAGACAACAGTAACTAAATACCCCCCAAAAACACCCATGACTGAAAACATGGCAGCTAAAAGTGGCATGGAAATTACACCTGCCCAGAAACGTGGTGCTACAACACGTGCAATCGGGTCAACTGCCATCATGCCCATTGCCGATAATTGCTCTGTTGCCTTCATTAAACCAATTTCAGCGGTAATCGCTGAACCAGCCCGACTGGCAAATAACAAAGCAGAGACAACGGGGCCAAGTTCACGTACTAACGAGAGTGCCACCAGTGTACCTACTGCCGACTCTGAACCAAATTTTTGTAATGTCTCATAACCTTGTAAGCCCAATACCATGCCTACAAAAAGTCCAGATACTATAATGATAGTCAACGACAGTACGCCGGTATAGTAGAGCTCGCGCATTACCAAGCCAAAACGCCGCAAACTTGTTCCCGATTTTATTAACACCAACACAAAAAAACGACTGGCATTTCCAAGTCGCCAGACACTCTCAATAAATTGATGACCTATGCCTTGTATGCTAGATACAATACGTTTAGACAAAATCATCCTCCAGATTAAGGTCTTTTTTATAAGCTGCAGCAGGATAGTGAAAGGGCACTGGCCCGTCAACTTCACCATGCACAAACTGATGTACAAAAGGTGCTACTGAGTCGCTGACTTCTTGTGGCGTGCCTTGTGCAGCAATGGCACCATCTGCAACAAAGTACACATAATCCACAATCTTCAAGGACTCTTGCACATCATGTGTCACGATAATTGATGTCATGCCCAGCGCATCTGTTAGACGACGAATCAGGCTGCCAATAACGCTCAAGGAGATGGGGTCCAGACCTGTGAACGGTTCATCGTACATAATCAACATTGGGTCCAACGCAATGGATCGCGCCAATGCAACACGTCGAGCCATACCGCCTGATAATTCTGCCGGCATTAGATGATGTGCACCACGAAGCCCGACGGCATGTAGCTTTAACAAAACCAAATCACGAATCATGGATTCTGGTAAATCGGTATGCTCTCGCATTTGGAATGCCACATTATCAAAAACAGATAAGTCGGTAAATAATGCCCCAAACTGAAACAACATACCCATTTTGCGCCGGATTTTGAACAATGCATCACGATTAAGCTCATGAATAACTTGGTCTGCAACTTTAACAAAACCAGATGATGGCCTAACGGCACCACTAATCAGCCTTAGTAAAGTAGTCTTACCTGATCCACTACCACCCATAATAGCAATGACTTTGCCTCTTGGCATTGTCATATTAATGCCCTTAATGATAGCGCGCGTATCATAGGAGAAATTCAGATCGCGGATCTCGATCAAGTTATCTGATGACATGTTATAAATCAGGATAGATTAAAGAGGGTGACAATTTTAATCCAGCTTCCCTTATGTTGTGGTCTATATTAACGATCAAAACAATACTTCTGACTGTTTAGAACAACTCGTAAAATTTTGACCCTATAAGGCAGAATCGAAAAGAGTTTAGCGTAAGCGTTATCAATAACATTAGCGCATTTTATTCTGACATGATATTACAACACAATGCAATGTAGATAACAAAATAGATGCGACGTGAATAGTTAAACGCAC
>JAOULU010000235.1 GCA_029881855.1 Nitrosomonas sp.
GATAAAATATTAAGTTGTCATCACTGCGGGCATAAAGAACAGTTTCCACTTGCTTGCCCACAATGTGGCGATCAGGATGTCATGCCTTTCGGACATGGTACACAACGTATCGAAGATACTTTGGTCCAACATTTTCCTGACGCGCGTATTTTACGTATTGATCGTGATAGTATCCGTCGCAAAAACGCATGGCAAGATCTTCTAAAAACAATTCATAACCATGAAGTAGATATATTGGTTGGCACACAATTGCTCGCTAAAGGACATGATTTTCCAAATCTGGCATTTGTTGGTATCTTAAATTCTGATACTTCACTATATAGTACAGACTTCAGAGCAAGTGAGCGCTTGTTCGCACAATTGATGCAAGTAGCCGGACGAGCCGGACGAGCCGATGTTGCCGGACATGTGTTGATTCAAACTGAATTCCCAAACCACCCGCTGTACCATGCCTTTAAATTACATGATTATGATGCTTTGGCACAAACACTGTTAATAGAAAGAAAAGTGGCAGGATTTCCACCTTTTGTTTATCAAGCATTATTACGTGCCGAGGCACACGACATCAAAACTGTTTTAGCCTTTCTAAAAAAAGCGGCAAGTATTGCTTCACCCCAACAAGATATTGAATTGTTTGACCCTGTTCCCGCACAAATCACCCGTCTTCAGGGGCTAGAGCGAGCACATTTACTCGTGCAATCCGCTTCACGTATGCAGCTTCAGAACTTTCTAACCACCTGGTATGCACAACTCAATACGCTATCTACTCATAAAATACGCTGGATATTAGATATTGACCCACTGGAGTTTTGATATAGATCAGCACAAAGCTTCTATAAACAGAGCATTATATAAATAGCAAAATAAAATAGGAGGTTACAATAATGATAGAAAAACACGATTTACACCATGAATTCCCTGAATACCATGACCGTATACATGATCTTAAAATCAGCGACGCTCATTTTGCACGTCTCTTTGCGGAATATCATGACATTAATCGTGAGATTATTAGGATTGAAGATGGTGTTGAAAACACAGCCGATGAATACTTAGAAGACTTAAAAAAGAAACGACTCTTATTTAAGGACAAACTATATGGAATGATCACCAATGAATAAGTTTTTAAACAGCTAGACAGGATCAATGAATCCTAAATCTCTAGAAAATGTGTCGGCGAGTATTGAAAAGTATCATCATGACATTTGAGCGCACTTACAACAGCTGTACTTGAGAACAATCGGACATCATACTGACACAAAGCTAACAACAGAAATGATAACCATAGTCATTGTTATAACGTGCCTCAAATGCATTTAACGCAACGCTATCCTGACCTTTTTGTAGCACCCTCTAACCCTTCGTAATCCCAACGGTGTACAACACCAAAATTTCACAGCACCAATGATATACAAATTACATATATTCCAAGAGTGGGGCATTTCCAGTTCCCGATAACCCAGAGAATGTTGCTGATACAATCATTAATTTTATACGCCGTATAATGTGACGCAATGTCATGGTTGACATTTATGTTGGGAATCATGCCATCATCTGCAAAGGTGACGAGCACCAAACGATTAAAGAATTGCGCACATCACATAGCATTAAGAGCAAGTAATCATTAGGTTAATAATATGGTAACTCCTGTTATTCTTGAATCTGATATCACCTGCCCAAAGTGCAATTTTACTCAGCGGGAAACCATGCCAATAGATGCTTGTCAGTATTATTATGAATGCACGCATTGCAAAGTTTTGTTACATCCCAAGGCAAATGACTGCTGCGTATTTTGTTCTTATGGCTCGGTCAAATGCCCGCCAATACAATTACAATCCAATTGCTGCAAATAAAAACTCTTAGTTGGCGATCTAATTGATCAAGATGGTGAAGATAATTTAGATCAATTCTTCAAACCTAATGGACAATGGGCCAATAAGCCAACAGTATTTACCAATCCTAAAACTGCTATTCAACAAACAAAATTCATGAAAATATTTCAACAATGTATTTCTAATCTTAAACCACAACAAGCAGAAGTTTTTTTAGCCAAGGAAATATATGGCATGAGCAACCAAGAAATCTGTAAGTATCTAACACTCAGCCCGACTAATGTATGGGTACTAATACATCGTGCTCGTTTATCGTTAAGTAACTGTTTGAGGAACCACTGGACAGATTAAAACATGTTAAATTGTAAAGAAGCCAGTCAATTAGCTTCACACTCGTTAGACGAGAAACTTCCCTTTCAGAAGAACATGGCGTTAAAGCTCCATCTCTTACTATGTCACAGCTGCACGTATTTCACACAACAGCTTTTATTTTTACGCTGGTCCGTATGTGAAACTAGAGTACTTGATTATTTTTGCCTGACAACTGATGCGAAACAATCCATTTCACAAGTGCTCAAAGATAAACAACCCTCATAGCGTAATCTAGAAAGCCCTAATTCAAGCGGACATCCAAAAACCCAACAATATCAACATGGTAATATTCTAAGCAATCACCTAAAGCTGATACCCATCAAATAACCAGTGTTACGCAACATCGGCAGCCTCAATTCTGTCTCTAGCTTTAGATAGATGAATCAACTTGATAAGTATATGTCCATCTTGTTTGTTGAAGTGTATCTAAAAAATTTAGGTTTACATTTTCAATTTAATTTATTGAATTGCTCATTTAATTTTTGTAATTTTGCGTCAAATACTGTCAACCGCTCTTCTTCTTGCGCAACCACATTTGCAGGCGCACGTTCAACAAAATTTGGATTTGCTAGTTTCATCCTTGCCTTGCTTATTTCACCTTCAATACGTGTGATTTCTTTCGACAAACGTTCTTTTTCGGCTTCTACATCTACCTCTATTTTAAACATAAGCCTAAAATCACCAACGATTGAAACAGGTGCTTCAGCGTCAGGCAATTCACCTTGAATAATTTCGACCACAGATAACTTTGCCAGTGCCAACAGATAAGGTGAGAATTCCGCCAGCATTTGTTGGTCACCTGACACAACTAACGGAACCTTTTGAGCTGGAGACAGATTCATTTCACCACGTAGCACACGACACGCATTAACCATACCCTTGAGTATGTCGATATTAGCAATAGCTTTTTTATCTACTTTCCCAACATCTCCTATAGGATAGTTTTGGGACATGATGCTCCCTTCCTGTTTACCAGCAAGTGGCGCAACTATTTGCCAAAGTTCTTCGGTAAT
>JAOULU010000014.1 GCA_029881855.1 Nitrosomonas sp.
AAAATACCGCGCACGGTGGGCACGGTATTGGTGATGTTTTTATTGTTGGGTGTGTTTGCTGCGCTGATTCTGATCATGGTGCCTTTGTTTGAGAAAGAGGCGGGGCGTTTGCTCGATAAGATTCCGGCTTATCTTGAAATGCTTAGAAGCCATGTGATTCCGTGGCTGGAGGCGCGGTTGGGCATCAATTTGCAGCCTGATATGAATGTCTTGAAGCAGGCGGTATCAGAACACTGGCAAAGTGCTGGTGGGGTTGCTGCTAAGATGCTGCCTTCATTGACTAGCGGTGGTATGGTTGTGGTGGAATTCTTTGTGAATCTGCTGTTGGTGCCGGTGGTGCTGTTTTACTTGTTGCGCGATTGGGATCTAATTATCAAACATATTGATGAGATGATTCCGCGTTACTGGCATGATCAAATTAATCAGTTGGCGCAAGAAACAGATTGTATTCTCGCGGAATTTTTGCGTGGGCAGTTAGCGGTTATTTTAATTATGAGTGTCTGCTATATCACGGGTCTATGGCTGGTGGGATTGGAGTTCGCGCTACCGATTGGTTTGCTGGCCGGGATTCTGGTATTTGTCCCTTATCTGGGTATGATTGTTGGTTTGACGCTGGCGACTTTCGCTGCATTTATGCAATTTCAGGGTTGGGGCGGGGTGGTTCCGGTGTTGGTTGTGTTTGGCATTGGTCAATTGCTAGAAGGTATGGTGATCACCCCTTGGCTGGTTGGTGATCGTATCGGTTTACATCCGGTTATGGTGATTTTTGCATTGCTGGCGTTTGGTCAATTATTCGGTTTTTTTGGTATTTTGCTGGCATTGCCGGTGAGTGCGGTCATGCTCGTATGGCTGCGCCATATTCATCAGCGATATTTGGATAGTCATCTTTATGACGCATAGCAATAGTTGTTATAGGCCAATAAAAAAATGAAGCAATTGGTACTGGATATTAAGCCGCCAGCCGCACCCACGCTAGAAAATTTTCTGTTAGGGCGTAATGTTGAGTTATTGCGCATGCTAAAAAATATCCTGACACAACAAGAAAAAGAGCGTTTTGTTTATTTGTGGGGTGGTTTGGGGTGTGGTAGGAGCCATTTGCTGCATGCAGTGGTTGATATATATTCAAGAAACAATCAAAAAGCAGTTTATTTTTCATGTCAAAATCAAGTTGATTTTTCGCTTGATAGTGATTTGGATTGTGTGGCGATTGATGATGTTGATCAACTTGATGCATCAACCCAGATTAAGTTGTTTAATCTTTATAATCAATTGCGTGATGAGGGCCATGCGTTTTTTATCGCAAGTGGTGCTGCACCACCAGCACAATTATCCATGCGCCAAGACTTGGTCACCCGTTTGGGATGGGGTTTGGTGTACCAAGTGCACGAACTAACCGAAGCGGAAAAAATGCAGGCACTGATCAGCCATGCTGCTGAATGTGGGTTTGATTTGTCACAGGAAATATGTCAATACTTGTTGCGACATGGTCGGCGTGATTTGCCATCATTAATGACAACACTGGATGCGCTGGATCATTATTCTTTGGCGAATAAAAGGCGTATTACCATTCCATTATTACGAGAACTATTGCAAGGAGAGACATGAATTTAGCGTTATTTGATTTGGATAATACATTGATTGCCGGTGACAGTGATTTTGAGTGGGCACAATTTTTGATCGAACAAAAAGCTTTGGATCGTGAGTTGCATGAAACACGCAATCTTGAATTCTACGAACAATACAAAGCAGGTACGCTTGATATTCATGAGTTTCTTGATTTTCAACTCAAACCATTGGCGCGTCACTCTCGCTCCCAATTGGAGAAATGGCGCGGTGAATTTATGTCCCAGAAAATTATGCCCATCATTGCGCCGGGTGCTCGAGCATTGATTGAAAAGCATATGTTGGATGGTGATTTATGTATCATCATTACAGCAACCAACAGTTTTGTCACCTCACCTATTGCCCATTCATTGGGGATTAGTAACTTGATTGCAACGGAGCCGGAAGAAAAAGATGGTGAGTTTACAGGCCAGGTTAAAGGTACCCCCAGTTTTAGGGAAGGCAAGATTGAGCGCCTAGAGAACTGGCTGGACGCGCACAATCTTACTTGGTTGTCTTTCCTGCAAAGCTGGTTTTACAGTGATTCACTCAATGATTTGCCCTTGCTTAGCAAAGTGACGCATCCTGTTGCTGTGGACCCTGATGCTACTTTAAGAGCCCACGCAGAGGAAAATGATTGGCCAGTTGTTAGTTTGCGCTAGCGTTAATGTTTGCGCTTGCTTTTAATCTTCACGCCGTAATTGTGGGAACAGGATGACATCCCGAATGCTAGGGCTGTCGGTAAATAGCATGACCAGCCGGTCAATGCCAATACCTTCGCCAGCTGTTGGTGGAAGTCCATATTCTAATGCGCGAATATAATCTGCATCATAGTGCATGGCTTCTGCATCCCCAGCATCTTTTGCTTTGACCTGTTCTTTAAAGCGCGCTGCTTGATCTTCTGGGTCATTTAACTCAGAAAAACCATTGGCAATTTCACGCCCGGCAATATAGAGTTCAAAGCGGTCGGTAATTTCAGCGTTATTATCATTACGTCGAGCCAGTGGTGATACTTCGGCTGGGTAGTCAACGATGAATGTAGGCTCAAACAGCAAATGTTCCGTTGTTTCATCAAATAATGACAACTGCAAACCGCCAATACCATCATTTGGGTTGTAATGTATTCCCAATGTTTCAAGTTTGTTAACCAGAAAGCTACGATCTTTTAGCTGGTCATCGGTATATTCTGGGTGAAATTTCTGAATGGCCTGAGTAATAGTCAGGCGCATAAAGGGTTTTGTTA
Source organism: Nitrosomonas sp. (assembly GCA_029881855.1). Lineage (GTDB taxonomy): Bacteria > Pseudomonadota > Gammaproteobacteria > Burkholderiales > Nitrosomonadaceae > Nitrosomonas. The sequence continues at coordinate 2,846 of JAOULU010000014.1, forward strand.
GATCAAGTTCTTTTTCTTGATAAGTTAGTTTAGCTGTACCAAGTACATTTTCAGCAACTTCGCGTAGCATTTTTTCAGTGAAATCCATTAGATAGGTGAAATCTTGATAGGCTTCATAGAATTCCAGCATGGTGAATTCAGGGTTGTGTCGAGTAGAGATACCTTCATTACGGAAATTGCGGTTAATTTCAAAAACCTTCTCCATGCCACCAACAACCAGACGTTTTAGGTAAAGCTCCGGCGCAATACGCAAATATAGGGCCATATCCAGTGCATTATGATGTGTGGAGAAGGGTCGTGCTGTGGCGCCACCTGGAATCGAATGCATCATGGGTGTTTCGACTTCGAGATAATCCCGTGTGACAAAAAACTCACGTATGGCTTGGATAACCTTGGAACGAATCGTGAAAACTTTGCGTGTTTCTTCGTTGGTAATTAGGTCAAGATAACGTTGGCGATATTTTTGTTCTTGATTAGATAGGCCATGAAATTTCTCGGGCAGTGGCCGCAGGGATTTTGTCAGTAATTGCAGTGTAGTAACTCGTAGTGAGAGCTCGCCTGTTTTGGTCTTAAACAATATGCCCTGTGCACCCAGTATGTCACCTAAATCATAATGTTTAAATGCGGTATGTGCAGATTCACCGGTATGGTCATTAGAAATATACAGCTGAATTTGACCACTCATATCCTGGATGGTAGCAAAACTGGCCTTGCCCATAACGCGTTTAAGAACCATTCGACCCGCAACGCTCGCGTTTATCTTATTTTCTTCTAATATTTCTTTAGATTGTTCGCCATATTGCCGATGTAGGTCTACAGCCAAATTTTCGCGTCGAAAAGTATTGGGGAATGCATTGCCAGCTTTTTTTAATTCAGCCAGTTTGGCACGCCGTTCAGCAATAATTTGGTTTTCTTCCTGAGGTGGAGCGGGTTGATTTTCCTGGGTCATGATTTGGTGGTTAGAGTGAATTAGGTTTGTAAGGTTAATTAGGTAATAGTCATTTTACCCAGTGAAACATATCTTAGAAAACTTCAATGGGTAATTATACGCGCCATACACGGAATTTTAGAAGTGAGTACATCAATTGGGAATTTTCGATTTAATAGTAACTTTTCTATAATTAGTTTTTAGGATGAAAATGTATTATACGTTACAAATCAATGTATTAAATTGTATTCTTTCATAGAGAGATAAAGAAATACATTTTTTATTAAAGTTAATCAGTAATTTGGCCGTATATGCTGAATGAGTCGTAGTGGGTTAGTAAGCTCTTAAATATTCTAAATTGTATAAAAAATTTCATTGGGATTTAAGGTATGCAAAAGAATCAGGTCGTTAAACAGCACGGTTTTACATTGATTGAATTGATGATTGTCGTGGCGATTGTCGGTATTTTGGCGGCAGTAGCCTTTCCTGCCTACACGGACTATGTTATTAGAGCAAACCGTTCAGCAGCTCAAGCAGCGATGATGGATATTGTCAATCGCCAGCAGCAGTTTTTACTCATTAATCGGACTTATGCCGATCAGGCCACGCTTAATGCAATTTACACACTGCCACAGGACGTGGCGACTAAATACGATTCTGCCATAGCTTTGGGTGGTGGGCCAGTTCCATTTTATACGTTGACATTCACTGCAAAAGGATCGCAATTGGTTGATGGTAATTTGACGATTAACAGTACTGGTGTAAAAACACCTATTGAAAAATGGTAGATAGAAAAATGAGCACTCATTCGCAAACAATGACAAAGTCATCGCGCGGCGTGTCGCTTATTGAAGTACTGATTACTATTGTTATTTTGGCCGTTGGTCTATTGGGGCTCGCTGGTCTACAGGTGCGATTACAAACATCAGAGGTGGAGTCTTATCAACGTACTCATGCATTGATGCTGCTTGAAGATATGGCAGATAGAATTGCTGTAAACCGTAAAAATATTGCAGATTATGTAACGGCCGCTCCATTAGGGACAGGAGATGGTTTGCCCACTGCTTGTGCTGGTGTTGGACAAGCGCTGGATGAGTGTGAGTGGAGTAATGCATTAAAGGGTGCTGCCGAAACATCAGCGGGTACAAACGTGGGTGCAATGATAGGTGCTCGGGGTTGTATTGATGATTTGGGAACAGGCGACCAATATATGATCACAATTGCTTGGCAAGGGCTGACACCCATCTCTGTGCCAGCGTCTAATTGCGGTGCAGGGTTATATGATAGCGCTGCTGGTGAAGGTAATTGTGTGGGTGATTTATGTCGAAGAACCATCAGTACAATGGTGCGTGTAGCTGACTTGGGGTCGCCATGAATCAAGATGTTTTGCAAAACAAAATAACCCCATTAAATTGCCGACAATATTACCGGCAAACAGGGTTTTCTATCATTGAACTAATGATCTCGATTGCACTTGGGTTGTTGGTTATGACGGGAGTGCTTGCTTTATATTCTGATTTGTCACGCAGCAATGCTGAATTGGCAAAGATGAATCGTCAAATCGAGAGTGGTCGTTTCACAGTCCAACTGCTTCAAAATGAGCTTTGGCATGCAGGTTATTGGGACACCTATTCGCCGCCACACCCTGATATTACACCACCAACAGCTGTGCCCAACCCTTGTATTGATTATACAGCATGGGATCTTGCGTATATTACCAATATGTATGCAATAGCAGTGCAAGGGTATGCCAATGGTGCCGGATTACCTGCAGAGTGCACAGGCATTGTTAGCAATAGGCAGCCTGGTTCAGATGTGCTGGTGATACGTCATGTTTCAACTTGTGTTGCAGGTGATATCAATTGTGAAGCCTACAATCCGGCTAGGTTATATATCCAGAATCAGGGGTGTAGCGACACTTTTCATGGTAACTATCAGGCAATTGCTGCAACCACACCGGTCATTGGTACGCCGGGGTTAGCTTTATTCAAGAAAGGTTGCGTGTTACCGGCAAATAAGCGCAAGGTGATAACCTCAATGTTTTATGTACGCAATTACTCAGTAAATATAGGTGATGGTATTCCAACATTGATGCGTGCCGATGTGGATCTTAATGGCGGCGCTATAGTTATGGGCGTTGCACAGTCTATTATTGAAGGTATTCAGAGTGTTAACTTTCAATATGGCCGAGATACAACTGGGGATGGTAGCCCAGATCTTTTTGATGATTGCGTGGCTTGTACGCCATTAGACTGGGCCAATGTTTTGTCTGTTCGAGTGCATGTTTTAGCACGTAATCTGGTTGCAACAACAGGATACATAGATACCAAGACATATAACCTTGGCCCGGCAGTAGTGCTGGGACCTTTTAATGATGGTTTTGTCCGGCATGCTTATAGTAGCTATGTGCGCTTGGCAAATGTTTCAGGAAGGCGGGAAACACCATGATAAACAATTCTAATTTTTATCAACGAGGCGCAACCTTGATGGTTGGACTCATTATGTTGGTTGTTACAACTTTATTGGTGGTATCAAGCTTCACATTGAGTGGAGGAAATTTAGCGGCTGTCGGTAATCTACAGCATAGGAATGAAGCAATCGTAGCTGCAAATATAGCGATTGAGCAAACCATTAATCTCAATTATACGGCGCTTGATCCAGCAAATTATCCGGCTTTGGTAGATATTGATATTGATCAGGATAATACCATTGACTATAACGTTACTATCCCCATACCACTTTGCATCAGCGCTAGGCCTGCGCCCGCAGGTCTTAAAACATTAAGCGGGGTCCAGGCCAATATTCAGAACTCTAATGATTATCTGGCTTTATGGGAAATACGCGCAAATGCAGCAAGTCAGGCAACAGGCGCGTTAGCTATTGCTGTGCAGGGTATTAATAAGCGTTTAACACTGGGTGAGTATGTTGCATCAGGATGTAATATTTAGGCAGGAGAAAGAATAATGATAACTTCACTGAGAAAATTTTTATGGACATTAATTCTACTTGGATATACCTCCATATCATTATCTGATGATATCGATATGTTTGCAGGTGTCGCGCCACCAAGCACTGCTGATGTGCCTAATGTTTTGTTTGTTATTGATAACACAGCTAACTGGAGCAGTGCTTTTATTAATGAGATGGCCGCCTTAAGAACCGTATTGACTGATATTGAGGTTGATAAATTTAAGTTTGGTTTCATGATGTTCTCTGAGTCAGGGGGTGCTAATGGAAACCCCGGCGGTGCCTATGTGCGTGCTGGATTAAGATTGATGGATGCTACAAACAAACAACTGTATCTGGACCTGGTTAACAGCTTTGATACGAATGCAGATAAAGCAAGCGGTGGTAAGTTAGGTGTGTCGATGGCTGAAGCTTATTATTATTTCTCAGCTAGTGAGGCCTTTGCTGGTCATAATAAAGAGAAGCGAGATCATGTTGGAAATGTTTCAGGTACGGCTGCATCCAATGCCGTTTATGCGCTGCCCGGTAATGCTTTTGTTTCTGATGCAGCAACGCAATATGAAAACCCGATTGATTCCCCATGTCAAAAGAACTTTATTATTTATATTAGTAACGGTGCGGTGCAAGATAATACATCTGATATAGCGACCGCTAACGATCTATTAACTGCCTTGGGTGGGGATACTTCTGAGATCAGTGTTTCTCCCAATGGGTCGCAATCAATTCCGAGTGATGAATGGGCGCGTTACATGGCTACTGTGTCACCACATACTATCAAAACCTATACCATTGATGTGGATCCTGTAACAACGGGTCAAGGCCCTGGGTTTACAGCATTGCTAAAAAGTATGGCAGCCTATGGTAAAGGTAAATATTTTTCTGTCGATTCTACCGTTAGTAGCGGTACCGAGATATCAGTAGCAATCAAAAAAATTCTTTCAGAGATTAATTCTGTCAACAGTGTTTTTGCTTCAGCAAGTTTGCCAGTTAGTGTGAATACACAAGGTACTTTCTTGAATCAAATTTTTATTGGAATGTTTAGGCCTGATATCAGTGCAGATCCACGATGGAACGGTAATTTGAAACAATATAAATTTAAAGCCAGTTTATCGGGCGATGGGTTTGTGCTCAATCTGGTGGATGCAGATGAACAACTGGCAATTAATCGAGATACAGGGTTTGTGACGCAGTGTGCTCGCAGTTTCTGGACGCCAGCTATTATTGATACTTATTGGTCTTTCCAACCAGAAGGTTCTTGTCTTGCAGTCACAAACTCAGATATATCCAATTCGCCAGATGGGGATATTGTTGAAAAAGGGGCAGCTGGTTATGTATTACGTCAAATTGACCCACTTAGTCGTGTTGTTAAGACATGTGATCCTGGGGTTTGTTTTGGGTTAACAGACTTTAATGATGCAAATATTGCCATTACAAGAACAGATTTGAATGTGGTGAATGCTGTCAAACGTACCGAAATAATCAATTGGGCGAGAGGTATGGATGTTAAGGATGAAAATAGTAACTCAATTTTTACTGATATGAGACCCTCTGCTCATGGAGATGTAGTGCATTCACGGCCTGTTGCGATTGATTATGGGGTCGGTACAGGCGTTGTGGTGTTTTATGGTGCTGGTGATGGGTTTTTACATGCCATCAATGGTAATCAAGCTGATAGTATCGGCGCTATTCCGCCGGGTGGTGAATTATGGTCATTCATTGCACCAGAGCATTACGGTAAATTAAAACGTATCTTTGACAATACTCCCGCAATTACTTTCCCGATAACGAATGATGGCACTGCTAAGCCATACTTTTTTGATGGGCCTATTACTGCACATAAAGATGCTAGTTCTAGTGCAACTTGGCTTTATGCTTCCCAGCGCCGTGGCGGACGCATGATCTATGCGTTTGATGTCAGTGTGCCAACAAATCCAATACTCAAATGGCGCCATGGCTGTCCCAATTTAACGGACGATATTGGATGTACGGGCCCCCAATTTATTGATATGGGGCAAACTTGGTCAGCCACAAAAATCGTTAAAACTTCTGGTTATGGGAGTACAAAACCCTTATTGCTGTTTGGTGGTGGCTATGACACTTGTGAAGATGGTGACGTGAATACCTGTACGGTAACACCAAAAGGTAACAAAGTATTTGTTATGGATGCTGACACGGGTGCCGTTTTAAACAGATTCACGACAGATCGTAGTGTTGTTGGCGATATTACAGTGGTACCGAATAAAGTTACAGGTTTGGCAGATTATGCTTATGCTGTGGATACGGGGGGAAATATTTACCGAATCACGATTGGTTCGTCCCATCCGTCAAGTTGGGCATTTTTAAAGATTGCTTCATTGGGTTGCGATACAGTCAGTTGTCCGCCAGGTATTCCTAATCGCAAATTTTTGTTTGCACCAGAGGTCGTTGTGACACCTGACTTTAATGTGATTTTGGTGGGCTCAGGTGATCGTGAACACCCTTTATTGGCGCATGGATCAACCGCTAATGTGGATAATGCGTTTTTTATGGTTAAAGATAATCCCGTAGATTCAGCTTGGTGGTCATTAGAAGCTGCAAACTGTTCGGGTGCGACATTAGCTTGTATGAATTCATTACTAAGTATTGACCCAGACAGTACAGTGGTGCCTACTGAGGCTCAGTTGGCAGCAAAGAAAGGCTGGTATCTTGCCTTTGGATCAGGTGGTCATGACAAAGAACAAGTGGTGACTTCAGCAGTAGCCGTGTTGGGAACCGTGACGTTTAGTACCCATACGCCTATGCCAGATGACCCAAGCGCCTGTGGATCTAATCTCGGATTGGCGCGCGTTTACAATCTAGGCTTTTTGGATTCTAGGCCTATTGGTGGCTCAAGATTTGCCGTGATTACAGGTGGTGGTTTACCGCCGTCACCTGTGGCCGGTATGGTTACGGTTCTTAACCCTAAAACAGGTCAGAATATTACCGTTCCTTTTGTTATTGGAGCGAACCCAGATTCTCCTCTTGAGGGTAGATCGCCAAGGCCAGCGGCTACTTCTGCTAACTTCAAGACCCGTGCCTATTGGTACCTACAGCAATGATTTTAACTGTTAATAAAAGAAATCAAGGCGTAACACTGGTTGAATTAATGGTGGCTATGGCTGTTCTTGGGATTCTATTGGCAATTGGCGTGCCATCATTTAACCAGTTTACGGTTAATAGCCGGTTAACGAGTTATGCCAATTCGATGCTCTCTAATATGTCGCAAGCAAGATCAGAGGCTATTAAACGTAATAACCGAGTTGCTCTGTGTAAAAGTGCAGATGGGTTGGTTTGTAACAATGGCGGTGACTGGGATCAGGGTTGGATTGCTTTTTCTGATTTTGATAATAATGCAACATTGGGTGGGGGAGATTTGCTCTTGTTTACAATGCCTGTATTAGCTAATGGGTATACATTTTCAGGGAATGCAAATGTAGCCAATTATGTTTCTTTTGACACGCAGGGTATGGCAAGGCTTACCACTGGTGGTGCTCAAGCAGGCACTTTTACAATCTGTCCACCAGCGCCTGCAGTGGGTGGTAATGGTCGTCAGATTGTATTAAATTTCAGTGGTAGGGCACGTATCGCTACTATTACTACCTGCCCTTGAGGTTTCAGGTAAAGCAATGCCGCGTTTTTTGTGTGGCAATCTGTCCTTTATCCTCTTATTTCCCGCTCAATCTCATCAGCAGTGACGTGACGTACATCTTTGCCTTTAACCATGTAGACTACATATTCAGACATGTTTTTAGCATGATCACCAATGCGTTCAATCGCCTTAGCAATAAATAGTATTTCTAACGAGTTGGAAATCTTGCGTGGATCTTCCATCATAAACGTGATCAGATGGCGCATAATCGAACGAAACTCCGCATCGACTAATTCATCTTGCCGTACAATTTGCGCTGCTGTATTTAAATCCAAGCGGGCAAAAGAATCTAGTGCTTTGTGTAGCATATCCATAGCAATACTTGCCATATGCTTGATCTCAACAAAGCGTGGCATGTGCATACGATCATTTGAGTAGAGTAATCTAGCCATACGCGCTATTTTCTCGGCTTCATCACCTATACGTTCAAGATCTGTGATGGTTTTTATGACCATCATTATCATACGTAAATCAATTGCAGTAGGTTGTCTACGTGCAATAATTTGATTACAGATTTCATCTATGGAGACTTCCATCGCATTAACACGATGGTCACGACTAATAACTTGCTCAATAAGCTCTTCATTACCGACTGTTAGTGCCTCTATGGCGTCCTCAATTTGCTCTTCGACAAAGCCGCCCATTTGTAATACACGTGTACGCACTTCTTCAAGATCAGCATCAAATTGCTTGGAAATATGTTCTTTGTTTACCATAACATGCCTTTTTAATTATAGAAGTGTGAATGTTTTTGTCTGAAGACTGTAATTTTCTAAGGTCAATTATAAATCAGAGTGTGATTTCTCGGACGCCATCATCGGTGCCAAGTAATAATGTATTGGCAGCACGTCGAGCGAAAAGTCCGTTTGTCACAACACCTGTCATTTGATTAAGTGTGGTTTCCAGTTCCACGGGGTTCATGATTTGTAGGCCATGTACATCCAGAATCACATTGCCATTATCAGTGGTGAATCCCTGCCGTAGAGCAGGTTGTCCACCTAATAGTACAATTTCACGCGCAATATAACTGCGAGCCATCGGTATGACCTCCACAGGCAATGGAAAGTTGCCAAGTATGCTGACCAATTTACTTTGATCTGTAATGCAGATGAATTTTCTAGCCACTGCAGCAACAATTTTTTCGCGAGTTAATGCACCACCACCGCCTTTAGTCATATGCAAATTTTCAGTAATTTCATCTGCTCCATCGATATAAACTGGAATATCGCTAATATTGTTAAGGTCGTGTACTTCAATATTGTGACTTTTAAGGCGTTGAGCCGATGCTTCTGAACTGGCTACAGCACCTTCAATTTTGTGCTTAATTTTGGCTAGCTCATCAATGAAATAATTAGCTGTGGATCCAGTTCCCACACCGACAATACAGCCGATGGGAATATGTTGAATTGCAGCAGCCGCAACGGCGCGTTTTTGTTCGTCTTGTGTCATTGTGTCCCTATATGGATAAAATTGAAATTGCCCATCAGGATAGCGTTATCTAACAATTTAGACAATGTTATCATCAATATTTAGTAGGTGAGCTTATAATAATGATGCAAATAATTTCAACTCTTGACTTCTAATGACCAGTATAAAAATTCTTCCCGAATTACTAATTAACCAGATTGCGGCAGGTGAAGTGGTTGACCGGCCGGCATCAGCACTTAAAGAGTTACTGGAAAATAGTGTAGATGCAGGCGCGAATAAAATTTTAGTCCAGTTACACCAAGGTGGTGTCAAACAAATTCGGATTACAGATAATGGTGAAGGTATTGCCAAGGATGAATTGATGTTGGCATTAACCCGCCATAGCACTAGTAAAATAAATAACTTAGATGATCTACATAATATTACAAGTTTAGGGTTTCGTGGCGAGGCATTGGCGAGTTTAGCCGCTGTTTCACGTTTGGTATTAGCAAGCCGAAAGATTGATCAAGATCATGCTTGGCAAATACAGGTTGAAGGCAAGGTTATTTCACAACCTGAGCCCGCATCACTTACTATGGGTACAACAGTGGAAGTGAGTGACTTATATTTTAATATCCCAGCCAGACGTAAATTCTTAAAGACACAAGCAACTGAGTTTATGCATTGTGACGAAGTATTTAAGCGTTTGGCGCTTTCTCATCCAGATATTGAATTTACATTACAGCATAACGGTAAAACACGTCACCAATTTCGTTGTGCAACATTATCACAGCGGATATTGGCGGTGTTAGGTGATAATTTCAATCAAACTTCAGTGACTGTTGATGAGCAGTCGGCGGG
>JAOULU010000236.1 GCA_029881855.1 Nitrosomonas sp.
CTAATTCTGAATCTTACAGGGCCATGAAACAAACACTTTAATATCTGAACAAAACGTGAACCATAGAAAGCATTTGTCAAAAGTAGCTTAAAGGATTACGCCATTGATTTAATAGCAGCAGACAATCTGCTTTTGTTACGTGCTGCTTTATTTTTGTGAATAATTCCTTTATCTGCAATTGAATCCACAATACTCACAGACTCATCAAAGGCCTTTTTTGCAGCAGCTTTATCACCTGTCTCAATAGACTTCCTTACATATTTAATAGCAGTACGCAATTTTGAACGCAAACCAACGTTATGTTCACGACGCTTAACAGCTTGCCTTGCGCGCTTTCTTGCTTGTGCAGTATTGGCCATAAAAATCCTAAACTCCATTGTCATAAATTTGACGCGATAGTACTTATTTTTCCTCTATATTGCAAGACCTATTTCCATTTCACTAAAGATGAAATCATTCACCCCTTTTTATTCTAATCATATACATTTTCATTTAACCAGACACTGCAAAACAGTTCAGCGATGATCTTAATTTCACAATCGATGTATTACATGCAGCGATTCAAATTTACGCGACAGACAGTTTCGCATATTCTAACAATAACCATTTAGTGCCAACTCGGTTAAAATTAACTTCTACCCTGGCATCACTACCACTGCCTTCATAATTAACAATAACGCCAATACCAAACTTGGCATGCTCGACATTCTGTCCAATTTTCCATTGTCCCGCCGCAGAATGTTTCTGAGCAATACTTGTGGACTTTGTATTCGGGCTTTTTGCTTGATAAGCATTAAAATCTGTTTGTGGGGCAGATTGCAACCACTTCAAACAATGCTCTGGAATTTCTTCCAAGAAACGTGACGGAACGTTGTAACGAGTTTGCCCATGTAACATACGACTTTGTGCAAGGCTTAAGTATAAACGTCGGCGGGCACGGGTTATTGCCACATACATTAAACGCCGTTCTTCCTCTAATCCTTTGGCTTCATTCATACTATTTTCATGCGGGAAAAGTCCTTCTTCTAGTCCGCTCAAAAATACACAATGAAACTCTAAACCTTTAGCTGCATGCACGGTCATTAACTGCAATGCATCTTGCCCACTAACAGCCTGATGCTCACCTGCTTCTAGTGATGCATGCGCCAAAAACGCTGCAAGGCTATCATCTTCCGCTTCATGTACAAAACTGGTCGCCGCATTAATCAGTTCATTTAAATTCTCCAACCGGTCTGCACTTTCTCGCTCTTTACTGTAGTGTGCGATCAACCCACTTTGCGTCAGCATTTGCTCAACTATCTGCGGCAACGGCAGTGTATCCCAACCCTGGCGCATTACTTTGATGAGCTGAATAAATCCCGCAATCCCTTTCTGAGGCTGCACTGATTCCTTACCCGGCGTCATTTCTCGATCATATTTATGACATGCTGCATGCCATAAGCTACCGTCTAGTTGCCTCGCTTCATCTTGCAATTGCTCCAAGCTACGCGGACCAATACCACGTGTTGGAAAGTTAATAACACGCAATAGGGAATTATCATCCTCTGGATTAGCAATTAATCGTAAATAAGCCAATGCATGCTTAATTTCCTGGCGTTCAAAAAAACGCATACCACCGTAAACACGATACGACAACGCGGCATTAAATAGACTATGCTCCAGCACTCTAGATTGCGCATTAGAACGATACAGTAAAGCAATCTGTGATAATGCAATACCTTCAGCATTCAACGATTTGATTTCTTCAACAATGAACGATGCCTCATCATAATCGTTAGGTGCATTGTATATTCGTATCGGTTCGCCTTGACCTTCGTCTGTCCAAAGGTTCTTACCCAATCGCTCACTATTATGTTTTATTAGTGTATTGGCCGCCTCCAATATATTGCCATGTGAACGATAGTTTTGTTCCAGCTTAATCACTTTCGATATTCCAAAATCACGCTCAAAGTCTTTCATGTTTCCTGTATCAGCACCACGAAATGCATAAATACTTTGGTCGTCATCACCAACCACAAATACCGCAGCCTCATTTTTTGTACCGACACCTGCTAGCAATTTAAGCCATTTATATTGCAACCGATTGGTATCTTGAAACTCATCAACCAATATATGGCTAAATCGCTCACGATAATGGTCCCGCAAGACTTCATTGCGACTCAATAGCTCATAACTTCGTAACATCAATTCAGGAAAATCAACAACACCCTCTTTATTACATTGCTGCTCATAAGCTTGATAGAACGTCAGCAAATGTCTCGAAAAAGCATCATCAACCTCAACATAAGCCGCACGTAGACCTGCTTCTTTAGCATTATTGATGAACCATTGCACTTGTCGAGGTGGAAACTTCTTATCATCAACAGATAATCTTTTCAAGATACGTTTAACCATTGCCAGTTGGTCTGCAGAATCAAGAATCTGAAAGGTTTGCTGTAATCCAGCATCTTGATGATGCGCACGCAACATACGATTACATAAGCCATGAAATGTCCCAACCCACATCCCACGTGTATTAATTGGCAGCATGGATGTAACACGTACAAGCATTTCCTTGGCAGCTTTATTGGTAAATGTAACTGCCAATATGCCATATGGACTAACTTGCTCAGATTGAATCAAATACGCAATACGCGTAGTCAACACCCGTGTTTTACCGCTGCCAGCACCCGCTAAAACCAATACGGATTGATGTGGCAAAGTAATAGCTTCAAGTTGCTGCGGGTTTAGGTCAGTTAATAAGGATGGCATATGATTGATATCAAAATAGAAAATGTCCGTAGAAACACACAAACAAACCTGGTCAGCAGATGGACAGGATAGAAGAGGAACGAATACTATTGATTAATTCTGAATCAGATCAATGGACACAGCTATTTGACCTTGATTCAATGAATTAATCAATCATTCCAGAATATTATGCTTTATTTCTTTGCAACAATATCAAGAATTAACGGCGTCAAAATCAGCTCAATAGCCATCCCCATTTTTCCACCTGGCACCACAATGGTGTTTGGGCGAGACATGAATGAATCGTGAATCATGCTCAACAGAAAAGGAAAATCTACTTTAGCCGGGTCACGGAAACGAATAACCACCATACTCTCATCCAGAGTAGGAATTTCACGCGAAATAAATGGATTGGATGTATCAACAGTTGGGACCCGCTGGAAATTGATATGTGTACGTGAGAATTGAGGTGTAATGTA
>JAOULU010000237.1 GCA_029881855.1 Nitrosomonas sp.
TTTAAGACCAAGCGTAGCACTGATACTTTTCTGACATTGATTCTCATCAATCAACAGTACCCGCTTACCATTCTTAGCCAATGTTGTCGCCAGGTTAATAGCCACACAAGTCTTACCGATACCTTTCTTCCCACCCGCAATTGTTATGACACGAACAGAGTCACTTGTCTGGAATGAAACCAAACTTCGTAATCCAGCTGCTTGGTCATAAACTATTTTTGTCATGACCTACCACCCCTAGCTGAGCTCTTTGATACAGATTGATTTGGAGCGACGTTATTACCAGCCATCATCAAGGCAAACTCCGCATCCTGAAGAGTAAATGGCGTATCTCCTGGTTTTGACTTAAAGATACGATGTAATAAATAGCGTGGGTTTGCGGAATGAATATCCTCAGGCACTTTCTGTCCGTTAGCCACATAATGTAGTGTTAATTTGTGTCGAATAACGGCATCCAACACAACACCAAGGCTTGCTGCCTCATCTACTTTAGTGATTATACAACCGTAAATACCATTCTTTTTATATGCGGCTATTACTTCATCTAATGTGTTACCGTTAGACGCCGCACTGAGTAACAACAACCGTTTTACATCTGCACCACTATTACTCAACATAGCAATCTGCTCAGAGAGCATATGATCACGTTGACTCATGCCAACGGTATCTATTAACACCATATGTTTATTATTCAGCTCAGACAGTGTTAGCTGCAAATCATCCGTATCCTTAATATTACGTACCGGTATACCCAGTAACTGCCCATAGATACGCAATTGTTCATGGCCACCAATACGATAACTATCTGTTGTTAGAAGTGCCACTTTGTCTGCGCCATGGCGTATTACACAACGTGCAGCAAGTTTTGCTGTGGTAGTTGTCTTACCTACCCCTGTTGGACCTATTAGTGCAAAAATCCCCCCCTTTTCAATCAAGTCATCACTAGCGGCCGTGCGCATATTAAATGCCAGTATTGACATGGCCTGTTTTAGACTTTGATCGTAATCAGACTTAGCTGGCAATTTGTCCACCAGTCGGCGCGATAACAATGGGCTAAACCCTGCATTTAACATGCCACGTAACACTTTCATTTTTTCAGGTTGACGCTGCGTAAGATTTCCCCAAGCTACTGTTGCCAATTGATCTTCAAGGGTACTTTTCATTGCGTGTATCTCACCCATAATGTCTTGCATCATGGCCAATGAAATTGATTCATCCTGTATATTATTAATAGAAGGGGTTTCTGGCAGTTTTGCAAGATCATCAATTAGCGAGGGCTCTTCGACATCTAATGGTGCAGAGATCGGGTTAACTGTCGGCTCATTATTATTTTGATGTTCTGAGGGTGAAGCAACTAAACTGGACATTTCAGAATCGGCAAGTGCCATAATTTCCACGCCGTTTTTTGTCTGTCTATTTGACAAAATAACGGCATCAACACCAAGCTCCTCTTTTACCTGGCGTAATGCTTCACGTGATGATGGCGCTAAATATCGTTTAACCTTCATTTATGACCTCCAATAATGGAAGTGACCTTTATCTTTCTGTTATCGGGTATTTCAGAGTGCGAAAGCACCCTCAGTTGAGGAATTGCACGCCGTAAAAATTTTGATAGCAATACACGGATAACGCCAGGTACCAATAACACAATGGGCAGACCTAATTGTTCTTGTTGCTTGGTAGCAGATGTAGCTTCTTTTAATAAAGTATCTGCTAAACCAGGTTCAATACCGGCATCTTCTTTATCACCTGACTGTATTACTTGCACTAAAATGTTCTCTAGTTCATGATGCAGGCTCATTACTTGCAATTCTGAACCAGCTGGGAAATACTGTTCCACAATTGCACGTCCCAATGCTATACGAATAACAGCAGTGAGTTCTCCCGCATCTTGTGTATGTACAGCATGCTCATTCAGTACATCAATGATGGTTCGCATATCTCGGATATGCACACTCTCATCAAGCAAGTTATGTAATATTTTTTGTACCGTCGAAAGCGGTAGTAATTTAGGCACTAAATCTTCAATTAATTTAGGCGATTCAGCGCTGAGATGATCCAGTAATTGTTGTAATTCCTCTCTACCCAGTAACTCGGCGGCATGCATATGAATCAAATGATTAATATGGGTTGTGACTACAGTGCTTGCATCAACAACGGTATAACCATTTGTCTGAGCTTGCTCACGTAATGTCGATTCAATCCAGACTGCTGGCAAACCAAACGCGGGGTCACTGGTTACTGTTCCGGGTAATGTCATCGTGACCCGGCCAGGATTAATAGCCAGATACATACCACTATAGGACTCACCTTGCCCAATAACAGAACCTTTTAATGTAATTCGATAGGCATTAGGTCGTAATTCTAGGTTATCTCGAATATGCACAACCGGTGGAAGAAAACCAATATCCTGAGCAAACTTTCTTCTAATCCCATTAATCCGTTTTAATAAATCACCCTGTTGAACCTTATCTACTAATGGAATTAAACGATAACCAACTTCCAATCCCAATGTATTAATCGGTGTCACATCATTCCAACTGGCATCTAGAGATTCAATTACTGGCGTTTCTTGAGCCACAGGCTCAGCTGCAATAGCAGCAGCTCGAGAAAGCATAAAATATGCACCTGTACCTAAAATTGCCGCAAGTAATAAGAAAACGAAATGCGGCATACCCGGAACTAACCCCATAATGCCAAGTATGGCTGCCGTTATTACTAAGACCTGCGGTTGACTAAATAATTGACCTAGCACTTGTTCACCAAGGTCTTCATCAGTAGTTACTCTACTAACGACTAAACCTGCAGCTGTAGAAATAATGAGTGCTGGGATTTGTGCTACTAACCCATCACCTATAGTTAGCAATGTATAATTTCTCGCGGCAGTATCAAGATCAAGATCATGCTGTAACATGCCTACAATTAACCCGCCAATAATTGTAATCAGCATAACCATGACACCTGCTATGGCATCACCACGTACAAACTTACTGGCACCATCCATTGAGCCATAAAAATCGGCCTCTTTTGAGATAGTGGCCCGACGAGTTCGTGCTTCATCCTCACCAATCAAACCGGCATTCAAATCTGCATCTATGGCCATTTGTTTACCAGGCATAGCATCAAGCGTAAAGCGTGCGCTAACTTCAGCAATACGGCCGGCACCTTTGGTAATCACTACAAAATTTATGACAAC
>JAOULU010000238.1 GCA_029881855.1 Nitrosomonas sp.
ATAGTCCGCAGTAGGTCCAAGTAGTTTGCCTAATCCATCCTTGCCGAGGTAGGCCGCAATCGCCCCTAGACCTATAGCTGTAATTGGTTCTGGCATGAACCCTCCTTAATGAGCATAACTGTATGTTTATGAGGAATGAATCAGCATAAACTTTATTATAAGAAATCCCATTTTCAAGACCCTATCATACAACGATTAATAACCTCATGAAAATATAATCTAAACTGCTTTTTATTAAGTGAATAATGTTTCGTGACTCAGAAGTATGTAACTTATCGATTGTTTCTTTTTCTCAACAAAATATTTTCTGTTGAGACAGTATCTGCACAGAAAATTCACCTAACCTGAAAACCATATCAGCACACTTTAGTAATACGCTATACTATTAATTCTACAAATCCTGATGGAAGCGATATGAAAATTCATGAGTATCAGGCGAAGGAAATCTTACGGCAATTTGGTGTTGCCACCCCCCAAGGCAAGGCTTGTTTCAGTGTTGATGAGGCAGTAGACGCTGCAAAGCAATTAGGTGGGGACGTGTGGGCGGTTAAGGCACAGATTTATGCGGGTGGTCGTGGCAAGGGAGGCGGTGTTAAGGTGGCCAGGTCTGTGGATGAAGTGCGCCAATACGCCAGTGAGATTTTAGGCATGCAATTGATTACCCATCAGACTGGGCCAGAGGGGCAAGTTGTTCGTCGCTTATTTATCGAGCAGGGTGTCAATATTGCCCGTGAATTTTATGTCGGCATGGTGGTGGATCGCAGTAGCCAACGTGTTTGCTTGATGGCCAGCTCAGAAGGCGGCATGGAGATTGAGCAAGTGGCGGCTGATACGCCAGAGAAAATTCATAAAGTATTTATTGATCCCGTAATAGGACTTACACAACAGGAAGCCAATGAAGTGGCATCAAAAATTGGCATCCCTGAGCAGGGTATCAGTGAGGCCATTACTTTATTGCAAGCCTTGTATCAATCTTTTGATGACACGGATGCCTCGTTAGCAGAAGTTAATCCACTGGCTTTGACATCAGACAATCATGTCATTGCGCTTGATGCGAAAATGAATTTTGATGATAACGCGTTATTTCGCCATCCCGAGATCGTGGCATTACGTGATCTGGATGAGGAAGACCCGGTTGAAATCGAAGCCTCAGAACATGATTTATCGTATATTCCGCTGGACGGTAATATCGGTTGCCTGGTGAATGGCGCAGGCTTGGCGATGGCGACCATGGATATTATTAAATTATATGGCGGTAGTCCCGCGAATTTCCTGGATGTCGGCGGGGGCGCCACAGCTGAAAAAGTGACTGAAGCGTTTAAATTAATGTTACGTAACCCCAAACTGGAAGCTATATTGGTCAATATTTTTGGTGGCATTATGAAATGTGATGTGATTGCTGAAGGTGTGGTGATGGCGGCACGCGAGGTACAGCTAAAGGTGCCGCTGGTTGTTCGGCTGGAAGGTACGAATGTACAGTTGGGCAAACAAATTTTGGCCGATTCGGGGTTAACAATCATTTCGGCTGAGAATATGGCTGACGCAGCACAGAAAGTAGTCAATGCAACTAAAGGGTCATGATTTTTCCCCGCATTACATCCACTGAAGGAGCAATAGTTCATGTCCATATTGATTAATAAAGACAGCCGTGTCATGACACAGGGGATAACTGGAAAGACGGGCCAGTTTCATACCCGGATGTGTCGCGAATATGCCAACGGGGCAGATTGTTTTGTCGCAGGTGTTAATCCACGTAAACCCGGTGAGAATTTTGAAGGGATTCCAATCTATGCCACGGTCAAAGAAGCTAAGCAAGAGACTGGCGCGAATGTTTCTGTGATCTATGTGCCACCGCCGTTTGCTGCATCAGCCATTGATGAAGCGGTTGAAGCGGAGCTTGATCTGGTGATATGTATTACCGAAGGTATTCCTGTGCGCGACATGATCCGTACACGCTATAAGATGCAGGGCAGTAAAACACGTTTGATTGGCCCGAATTGCCCGGGCATTATTACCCCGGATGAAATTAAAATTGGCATTATGCCGGGTTATATTCATAAAAAAGGGCGTATTGGCGTGGTTTCACGCTCAGGCACGTTAACTTATGAAGCGGTTGCGCAGTTGATGGCACAGGGCTTGGGTCAGTCAACTTGTATTGGTATTGGTGGTGACCCTGTTAATGGTTTAAAGCATCTGGATGTCCTGAAACTTTTTAATGAAGATGAAGAGACGGATGCGGTATTAATGGTGGGGGAGATCGGTGGGGCCGATGAAGAAGAATGCGCGCAGTGGGTGAAGGATAACATGCAAAAACCAGTGGTTGGCTTTATCGCGGGTGTAACAGCGCCACCTGGCAAACGTATGGGACATGCTGGTGCAATCATTTCGGGCGGCAAAGGCACGGCACAGGAGAAGTTGGCTGTGATGGAGGCCTGTGGTATTAAGGTGACACGCAATCCTGCTGAAATGGGAGAATTGCTACAATCGGCATTATAATTTCTCAGTAGTCAGCCTATGGCAGATCCCCAACCAGATGAGGTTTAGAATTACGTCATTAAAAAGTAACATAATTTAAGAGGATAATATGCATTTTAAGTTGTTTTTTTTCGTGATTGTTATTAATTTCATGCTTGTAAGTTGTGCCGCAATTGGACCGACGGAGTATTCTCCAGAGACTGAATCTAGTGAACGGCCACCCGTTCCATTACCCCGTAGTACCAGACCTGCCTATAATTTATCCGGTTTTCCGCAAGCGACACGAGAAGGTTATATTGACGGTTGTGAAATGGCCAAACAAACAGAATTTGGCGCAAGAGATGAGGAACGCTACGAAGTAGAACACCAATATCGAATGGGTTGGGATGATGGTTTCGAATTGTGCCTTACTAGATAAGAACAGCTACCATGTATTGCTTTAAGCGATGCCTTGCGTTTATTTTAGTAGCGTTATCAGTGCCCGCATTTGCGAGTGAATTGCCGCATTCTGTTCAACAAATGTTTAAACAAGCGGGTGTGCCACAATCTGCGATTAGTATTTATGTCAGTGAAGTGGGTGCAAAAAAGCCGATAGTGTCGGTAAATGCTGATGTGGCAATGAATCCGGCATCAGTCATGAAATTGGTTACCACTTATGCGGGACTTGAAATACTCGGGCCTGCATTTAGCTGGCAAACCATTTTATATGCAAACGGC
>JAOULU010000239.1 GCA_029881855.1 Nitrosomonas sp.
GATGCTATTAACGGTAACTGAATGTGTAGAAACATCAATAGAAATAGGAGGGCATATCAAAAGTGAACTGGGTATACCCGTTGAGCGGCGTAGCAATGCTTTAACTCTAGCCAGTAATTCTTCCATTTGGAATGGTTTAGTAAGATAATCATCAGCTCCAATTTCTAGGCCAGTAACTTTGTCTTGCCAGCTGTCTCGAGCTGTCAATATCAAGATAGGTAATAAATTACCTTGTTCACGTAGCGCTTTAATAACATTTAAGCCAGATATACCTGGTAGGCCGATATCAATTATTGCAGCATCTAGAGGGTATTCATTAGCGCAGAATAGTCCCTCTTCACCAGAGCTACACGTATCAATCATATAACCGTCAGCCTCTAATTCCTGACGAATTTGTGCTTGTAGTTTGAGTTCATCTTCAATCACTAAGATACGCATAAATTCTCTGATATAAAGATTATCTGCCAGCAAGTTTATACAAAGAAATTCATATAATAAGAATTATTTATCAGCAGAAACAATTAAGCCATTAGCGGCATTTATTAAGAGGATATGTACAGTGCCTTGACTACTCAATATTTTAATACGATAGGTATTATCAATATGCTTGATTGCCAATACTCTGCCTTCAATGTGTTGCTGCGCAATGTTCACGGCTTCCTGTTGAGAAAGGCTTTTTGAATCAGCAATTACTTGTTGAACTGGACCTGATAGTAAAATAATAATCAATAGAATATTTAGCAATGTTTGCATTTAGAACAAGCCTGCGCATTGAATAAAGATTAAAAATGGCTATAGAACACGAGTATCGTTATGCTTTACCTATTATCAATTTTACAAGAATTAATAGCGTAGCATAAACCTTGTGTTACCTGAGTTTATGCCAAGTGTTACATTTGGCGGATAAATATAAACTGGTGTAGCATAGGTGATTGGGGAATAGCCATAACCTGGCTGCACATAGTTATTATAGTGCCTGCGCGGTTGCATATAACCGCGATTATATCTGTCATAATTATCCTGATATAAATTTCCATATCCATGTCTATGTTTGTTCCGATATTTCTTATAATGATGACACTGCGGAGAAGCGTAATTATGCGGATCATAATGATGTGACTTCCCATTGTGATAGTGATCATCACTAGCCTGGACTAGCGCTGGAGCTCCTAAGATTAACCCGAGGAATATAACAAGTAATAAATTTGTAGATGGCATTTTTTTAGTTCTCATTGGAAACCTCCATTCATTAAATTAATTCAGGTTTATCCCTGATGGTGCTACTTTACCTAGCATAATATGAATGAAAGCTGAATGAAGTGATGCTATCTGTTTCGCCTAACGAAAATAAATGATAAGTTTTACTTGTGAATGATTGAATACAAAGATTCTGGGAATCAGAAAGACCGACGCCAACTTTTTAAAAGTTGGCGTCCCCAAGGGGATTCGAACCCCTGTTGCCGCCGTGAAAGGGCAGTGTCCTAGGCCTCTAGACGATGGGGACTAAGTTTACTAAACAAATTCAACCATAATAACTGGTGGAGATAAGCGGGATCGAACCGCTGACCTCTTGCATGCCATGCAAGCGCTCTCCCAGCTGAGCTATACCCCCTGATCAAAGGAAGTGGGATTATACTAATGCATTGTATCAAAGTAAAGCAGAGATCAATCGGGAAAACTTTTCAATTGATTATTCATGCGCTTTAATGTTTCTTCTCGACCTAAAAGTTCAAGCACCGCATCTATGGACGGCGTATGTGTTTCTCCTGTAATCATGACGCGTAGTGGCATGGCTACATTTGGAAATTTTACTTCATGTCTTTTAACTGCTGCTTTAATTTCTTGCTGGATAGATTTTTGATTCCATTCAATTTGATTAAATTGACTCATCAAATCATCTACAATTAGTTTGGTTTCTATACTATAGTATTGTCTCTTAAGTTCACCTTTTGGTTCTAAAGGTCGATAGAAATATACTGCTGCATCAGCAAGTTCCTCTATTGTATTAATCCTTTCCTTTAATAATGCAACCACCAATGTTAAATCAGGGCCATCATTAATTTCACAAGAATCATTTTTAAGAAATGGGATAACCAGTTCACTCAATCGCGCATTATCGGTTTCTTTAATATATTGCTGATTAAGCCAATGCAATTTCTCAGGATTAAATTTAGCAGGTGATCGATTGACTGACGATAAGTCAAACCACGCTATCAGTTGTTCGCGGTTAAAAATTTCTTCATCCCCGTGAGACCAACCCAATCTTGCCAAATAATTCATTAGTGCTTCGGGCAAATAGCCATCATCTCTATATTGTGTTACTGAAACAGCACCATGGCGTTTAGACAATCGCTCACCATTAGCACCTAATATCATAGGCACATGAGCATATTCCGGTAGGGGTGCATCAAGTGCTTTGAGAATATTGATTTGTCTTGGTGTATTATTTACGTGGTCGTCCCCACGAATGACATGGCTAATATTCATGTCTAAATCATCAAGTACTACACTAAAATTGTAAGTAGGAATACCATCACTACGCATAAGCACAAGATCATCTAATTCATGATTTGCAACGGTAATACGTCCCTTAATGAGATCATTAAACACAACATGACCTTCCAGAGGATTCTTAAAACGAATTACTGGTTTCACACCAACTGGTGGTGTTTGTTTAGAATCTCGCCAACGTCCATCGTATCTCGGTTTTAAACCAGCGGCCATCTGACGTTCGCGCATTTCATCAAGTTCTTCTTTGCTAGCATAGCAGTAATAAGCTTGATTTGCTCTTAGTAACTGTTGTGAAATTTCTTCATAGCGTTTTAGTCTTTGCATCTGATAAAATGGGCCTTCATCATAATCCAAGCCCAGCCATGACATGCCATCCAAAATTGCTTGCATAGATTGCGTGGTTGAGCGGTCATTATCTGTGTCTTCTATGCGTAAAATAAACTTCCCGCCATATCGACGTGCATAAGCCCAGGAAAATAATGCAGTGCGAGCGCCACCAATATGTAAATATCCTGTTGGGCTTGGCGCAAAACGAGTGCGTACTGTCATGATAAATAATTAAAGAATTTACAAATAAGAATCTGTAATAGTTTACGCGATTCTATTGAGATGGTTTTTACTAATATTTAAATTAATAACTTCTAAATATATTTAAATTTTTTTCTTAATAAAT
>JAOULU010000015.1 GCA_029881855.1 Nitrosomonas sp.
CCAGGGAAAATCTGTTTTATTGGCGGCAGGCGATACTTTCCGCGCTGCAGCACGTGAACAACTAATAACTTGGGGAGAGCGTAATGATGTCACTGTTATTGCCCCAGACAGTGATCCCAATAAGAAGAGCGATCCAGCCGCCGTCATTTTTGATGCTGTCAATTCCGCCAAAGCACGTGGCATTGACATTGTGTTAGCAGATACCGCCGGGCGTTTAACAACACAACTACATTTAATGGAAGAAATTAAGAAAGTAAAACGTGTGATTGGTAAAGCAATGCCAGATGCCCCGCACGAAGTATTGCTGGTATTAGATGCAAATACCGGACAAAATGCAGTGACGCAAGTACAAGCTTTTGATAAGGCACTTAATGTAACCGGACTAATACTGACTAAACTGGATGGCACTGCTAAAGGTGGCGTCGTTGCCGCCATAAGCGGTCAATACCCAAAAGATCCTCCTGCTTTACGTTTTATTGGTGTAGGAGAAGGTATTGATGATTTACGACCCTTTGATGCCAAAACATTTGTCGAAGCAATGTTTGATTGATTTTCATTATTCTATAACATGGATACACTGTGATTAACTTCAAAAATGTCTCCAAACGATTTCCCGATGGTCACAATGTGCTTGACAGCATTGACCTGACTATTGAGGCTGGTGAAATGGTTTTTATAACTGGCCATTCAGGGGCTGGCAAAAGCACGCTTTTAAGATTGATTGGAGCGATAGAACGCCCAACCTCAGGAAATATTTCAATCTGTGGGCAAAACATTGCACAACTTAAACCCTCTGCTCTTCCGCTATTACGCCGCAAAATTGGTTTTATTTTCCAAGACCATAAACTATTATTTGATCGCAGTGCTTTTGATAATGTATTGTTACCACTGCAAATTAGCGGGTTTGATCATAAATTAGTTGCTGGTAGAATACGCGCAGCACTCGACAAAGTCGGTCTGCTAAAAAAAGAAAAAGCCTTTCCTATCACTCTTTCTGGTGGGGAAAGACAACGACTTTGTATTGCACGCGCAATCGTCCACCGTCCCACTATACTTATTGCAGATGAACCGACTGGCAACCTTGACACCGCGTACGCAAAAGACATCATGGACATGTTCAATTCTTTTCATCAGGTTGGAGTGACCATATTAATTGCAACACATGACGCATCATTATTGGAGAAAACTAAACAGCGTATTCTACAACTCAACCAGGGGCAATTGGCAGCATGATTAGTGCATGGCTAGCGCAACATTGGCATGTATTTGTGTTCACACTCAAACGGCTTGTGTCAACACCTTTAACCAGCCTGCTTAGTATTATTGTCATTGGCATCGCCTTCAGTTTACCCGCTGGTATTTACATTCTGATAGACAATTTGCAATCAATTTCCGGACAAACGGTTAGCTCCCCGCAAATAAGCTTATTCCTAAAACTAGATGCCAATCAAAATGATATCGAACAAATAAGACAACGCTTGGAAGAAAACCCACAAATTAGACAATTTCAATTCATCTCAAAGAATGCGGCATTACATCAATTACAAAAAAATAGCGGGTCAGTGGATATCACAAGTGGTTTGACACATAATCCGTTACCCGACGCATTTATCATTGATACAAATAATTCAGCACCGGAAACCCTGGGACAACTACAAGCCACTATCGAAGACTGGCCTGAGATTGAGCATATACAATATGATGCGACATGGGCTGAACGTCTGAGTGCGATTTTAAGACTGGGACATAGACTGGTACTTATGTTATCCGTTTTGCTAAGTACAGCAATTATCGCTGTCATGTTCAACACAATTCGCCTACAAATTCTTACTAAACGAGAAGAAATTGAAGTCTCTAAATTAATCGGTGCTACAAACAGCTTTATTCAACGCCCTTTTCTTTATTTTGGCGCGCTACAAGGCTTATTTGGAGGCATTACTGCTTTATGCATCATTGCATTAGCTATTCATGCAACGAATAATGAACTCATGGAGCTCGCGCAGCTCTATACGCTTAACTTGCATATTCGGCACTTATCCATAAACGATAACCTCAGCCTCTTGCTATTCGCTACTTGGTTGGGATGGTTAGGTGCACGCATATCAGTCGCGAATCATCTCTGGAAAATTGAATCTAAATAGAGATTTTCACCCTAATTCTATAGAATGAACAAGGGATTCTAGCACTTGAGAAATTAATATTTTCTTCGTATAGTCAGGAACCTTTTCAAATAACTAGCACTCTTAGTCAGTGAGTGCTAAAATGGCGGTAGAAAATATTGTCGAAAAATTAGGTTGTTAACAAACAGATGAGGAGAATATTATGACGAACGCTTTAACACTTCCCTCAGGGGGAAGTCTTGAGAGTTATATCCAGTCTGCCAATACTTTTCCTATTCTTTCGCAGGAAGAAGAAATCAGTTTGGCAAAACGCTTACGTGATAATAATGACATCAACGCCGCCCAACAATTAATTCTCTCACACCTACGTTTTGTTATCGCAATCGCGAGAGGCTACAAAGGTTACGGTCTACCACAAGCCGACTTAATTCAAGAAGGCAATATTGGTATGATGAAGGCCGTCAAACGTTTCGACCCAGATCGCGGTGTACGTTTGGTGTCATTTGCTGTGCATTGGGTAAAAGCAGAAATCCATGAATTCATCATGCGTAACTGGCGTCTGGTTAAAATTGCCACCACCAAACAACAACGTAAATTGTTCTTTAATTTACGTAGCATGAAAAAAAGCCTTGACACCATGAATCCACATGAAGTCGATGCTATGGCTGAAAAACTGGATGTCAAGGCAGAAGAAGTGATCGAAATGGAAAAACGCTTTAATGGCTCTGATATTTCGTTAGAACCACTCAATGATGAAGAGGATAACAGCTACAGCCCTATAGCTTACCTAACCGATGGCGCGGAACCTTCCAAAGTATTAGAAACCGCACAAAACAGTCATCTACGTGAAGAAATCTTACAACAATCTCTGCAAAGCCTGGATGAGCGTAGCCGTCGCATCATTGAAGCGCGCTGGCTACGGGAAAAAGACACAGCAACATTACATGACCTAGCTGATGAGATGGGTGTTTCAGCAGAACGTATTCGCCAAATTGAGGCTAAAGCAATCCAGAAAATGCGCGACGTAATGGCCTCTAGTCAAGCATAAGACCACAACAGCTTAACTTAACTCAAACAACAAACAACACCATCAATCAATGTTCCTGCGTATCAGGCAGGAACATGCCCATCAAAACCACACATAAAGAAAAAAGAAATACCCCGTTACCCGATGATAAATACTAATCTATAACCATTATTTTCATCACCTGCCATTACACCAATCTGTGTCATTTATGTCATGGTATGACATATGATTTATCATAGCGCCTAATATTCATTGAATCTATTGAAGTATCATAATACGATAGAAATTGATCTCATACTTATGTGGCGCACAACTTTTCCGTAATACCTTATCGAAATTTAGTTGGCTTTTATCTGTTGACAAGATATGGTTTTTTCCCATCACCATATTTATCTGCACTAAAAGATGGGAATAGTATTTATCGGGAGAGAAAGATGATTAGATTTAACCTATTTGCATTTTTCGTCGTATTTTTAATGGTATCAACAAGCACCTCAGCGGCAATATCAAGCACTGATATTGTTAAGGCTGACTCAAAAGCTCAAGTTGTGAGCTCAACTGATACATTAGCTGCCATATCAAATGCTGATATAGTTAAAACTGAATCAGAAACTAAAAATAGTAACGCAACCAGTCAAGCAGTAGAAGCCAATAACCCAGATTGTATTTTGGCTGCTAATGATGATTACTCTGCACGCTGCCCTTCTTGCTGTACTAATAAATGTTCAGACTGTTCTGGCTGTACAGCAGATTAAACATACCTTTTTCGACAAGAATATTGCTTCTACAGATTTATATGAACTGACAAAAGCTATGCCGCTTTGCTCCGTAGTTTTTGTCAGTCATTTGTAGCGTTACAAACTAGTAAAGCGACACCTCCTGGCAGGCTTTATACTACCCTCTGATAATTACCAAGCACTGATAACACATAGCAATTAAGTCCGATAGTATGACTGGAATTTCTATTATTTATCTGTCAGGATAAACATTGCGCAGGCAAAAGAAACAAGAAGGCCCAACAATGCGTAAGATAAAACGACACCATTGCCCGTTGACCCGAAAAACACCAATAGAAGCGAAGAAAATACTAGCGAGCCAATCATGACACGCTCTTTGCCTTTTTTCATATCAAAGCATCCTTTTTGTTATTAATTTAATAGGGGGACACCACCATCCCAATCTTCGTTATTCTGCCATATATGGTCTACTCATTGGGAAAAAGAAAGCGCCTAGCCCGTATTGAGCTAAGCGCATGATTTGGTGGTGGGTCTGGTTGGACTCGAACCAACGACCAAGGGATTATGAGTCCCCTGCTCTAACCAACTGAGCTACAGACCCGAATATTATTATTCTTTTTGTTCTATCCGTTTCCTGTATCCAAAAAGCTGCGTAATCGCTCTGAACGGGCAGGATGACGTAGTTTACGCAGTGCTTTAGCCTCTATTTGCCGGATACGCTCACGCGTGACATCAAACTGTTTGCCCACTTCTTCTAGTGTATGGTCAGTATTCATTTCAATACCAAATCGCATACGCAGCACTTTAGCTTCACGTGGTGTTAACGAGTCGAGTATATCTTTTGTGACGCCACGTAGACTAGCATAAACCGCAGCATCTGCGGGCGCCATTGTAGCAGCATCTTCAATAAAGTCGCCTAAATGTGAGTCTTCATCGTCACCAATGGGTGTTTCCATAGAAATTGGCTCTTTGGAAATTTTGAGAATCTTACGAATCTTCTCTTCTGGCATTTCCATTTTCTGTGCCAGCACAGCTGGTTCTGGCTCTTGTCCAGTTTCTTGCAGAATTTGGCGTGAAATACGATTCATTTTATTGATTGTCTCAATCATATGTACTGGAATACGTATGGTACGTGCCTGATCCGCAATTGATCGCGTAATGGCCTGGCGTATCCACCATGTGGCATAGGTAGAAAATTTGTAACCACGACGATACTCAAACTTATCCACAGCTTTCATCAAGCCAATATTACCTTCCTGGATAAGATCAAGAAACTGTAGGCCACGGTTAGTGTATTTCTTAGCAATAGAAATTACCAAACGTAGGTTGGCTTCGGTCATTTCTCGTTTAGCTCGACGTGCTTTCGCCTCACCCGTCGACATCTTACGATTAATTTCCCTTAGATCTTTGATTGAGATTCCAATTCTTTCTTTTAACGAGAGTAAATTTTGCTGCTCTTCCATAACTGCAGGCTTATAGTGCTCTAGCGCCTGACAATATGGCTTTTCAGATTCAATTTCTTGCGTTACCCAATCAAAGTTTGTTTCATTACCGGGAAAGGTTTTAATGAAATGACTGCGTGGCATTCCGGCCTTTGAAACACATAACTCCATGATTCTACGCTCGAATCTACGAACATCCTTTACTAGAGAGCGCTGCATATTACAGAGTTTCTCCACTAATTTCGCAGAAAAACGTATTGCCATTAGTTCAGCAGAAAGCTTTTCCTGTAACAGCATGTATTGTGTAACATAAGGACCATCTTTCTCAAGAATAGTCTGCATTTCAAAATATACTGTGCGAATAACCGTAAACCGCTCTAGCGCATCAGCCTTTAATTTTAATAAGTTTGCTGTTGCGATTGCCTCGGAGTTTTCATCATCCATATCATTAGAATCCAGCTCTTCTTCCAATGACTCATCAGAAACCTCTTTATTAACAATATCTTGATCATTTGCATCAAGCAATCCGTCAACAACTTCGTCGATACGTAAGCTGTCTCTTTCAATCTCATAGGACAGGTTGATAATGCCAGCAATAATAGGTGGACATGCAGAAATCGCCTGTATCATGTGGCGCAAACCACCCTCAATACGCTTGGCAATTTCTATTTCACTTTCACGCGTCAATAATCCGACCGAACCCATTTCTCGCATATACATACGGACAGGGTCAGTAGTACGACCAAATTCCGAGTCTACCGTAGAAAGTGCAGCTTCCGCCTCTTCTGCCACATCTTCATCAGCAACCGTTGATGCGGCATCTGACATCAGTAACGTTTCAACATCCGGCGCTTCATCATGCACAGAAATACCCATGTCATTGATCATACTAATGATGCCTTCTATTTGCTCAGCATCCAGCATGTCATCTGGCAGATGATCATTTATTTCTGCGTATGTTAAGTAACCACGTTCTTTACCAAGCACAATCAGTCTTTTCAGACGCATTCGCCTTGCTTCAACATCTTGCGACTGCTCATCACCATCTTTAGCTGTAGAAGCAGATTCAAGACCCGAAAGCTGGTCTTTAATTGCGGTTGCTTTACTTTTCTTAGTCGCTTTTGTTCTGGTCTTTTTTGTTGTCTCAGGTTTTACAGCCTTAGCAGCAATTACCGATTTAGCAATTTCTGCCACACTATCAGGTGCTTTAGTCCGCGTTTTCTTTACCGTCTTCTCTTCTGCAGTCTGAATAGCAGATTTTTCTTTTGATTCTGCTTTACCTGTTAATTTGCTTACTGTTTTTTTCACCACTGTCTTTTTATCGATGACCTTTTCTTTAACAGCCGCCACTTTTTTATTAATTTTTCCATCTGTTGCCTTGACCGCTTTTGTCTTTGACATATTAAGTTCCAATAACATGGATAAATAAAAGCCGAAAAATGCCAAATTATATCAAATATTACTGGCACTTCGCACTAATTTCATAATATTGTTTATCGTTTAAGTTCTTGCTTTTCCCCTTCAGTCAACATATTTAGGGGCTTGCTATGTAATTCAGCTATTCGTTTATTACGTTGCATGTCTTTAAGTATTAGTAGCGCACCTGAAAACTCTGCTTCCAGATCAATCGAATCATCCCATTCAAGTATTTCACTCTCGATACTTTCTAACAAAGCCTTATATGGGCTGTCTTGCAAATAAGTTAATATCGAAGCAGTAGCATCACTATCTGTAACAGCGGGATACGTATCAAGCATTTCAATTAATAATTTTAACGCCAATACTTCTTCATCTTCTCTACAGCCAACCAAGAAACTTCTATCCAGTTTGTTAATATAGCTTGGCTTATAAAGAAGCACTTGTATCAACCAACGGTAAGGGGTAACCGGCGCCCTCCTCGGTATAGTCCCCCGTGTACGTGGCTTTGGGCTGCGCTTAATCTGCAATAACTCCGCTAACTCTTCCTGACTCATCCCACTTAGTTGAGACAACCGCTTTATAAGCATTAATACCAAGGCGGGTGCTTTTACCTGCTGCAACAAAGGCTTTACATCACGAACTAATTTGGCGCACCCTTCACTACTTTGGAGATTGGTATCTCGTGATAGCTCCTTAAACAAAAATTCTGATAATGGCATGGCTTGTTTAAGTTGTTGTTCAAAAGCCTGCTGGCCAAACTTACTAACATAACTATCTGGGTCTTCACCTTCTGGTAAAAAAAGGAAACTTAAATATTTACCATCAACCAGTTGTGACAAGCTATTTTCCAAAGCACGCCATGCTGCTTTCTTTCCTGCTTGATCGCCATCAAAGCAAAAAACAATATTATCCGTTTGGCGCATTAATTTTTGTATGTGGAAACTGGTTGTTGCCGTACCCAATGCTGCCACCGCATAATTGACACCATGCTGGGATAGTGCCACGACATCCATATACCCTTCCACGACAACAACACACCCAGCATCCCGTATCGCACGACGTGCAGCGAAAAAATTATAAAGCTCTCTACCTTTTTCAAATAGTTTCGTTTCAGGTGAGTTAAGATACTTTGGCTCTTCTTGTTCAATAACCCGCCCCCCAAAACCTACAATCATTCCTTTTTGGTTCAGAATTGGAAACATAATACGATCTCTAAAACGATCATATTGTTTCCCGCCATTCTCACTAATGACTATCAACCCAGCATTTATTAATAAATTTTGCGTAGATTCTGATTTGTAATCAGGAAAAGCTGCGTCTAAGTTTTGCCAATTAGCGGGAGCATAACCTATTGCAAAACGTGCTGCAGTTTCTCCTGTTAACCCCCGTTTCTTGAGATAATCAATAGCCTTTTTTGAAACTTTAAGTTGCTCCCGATAGAAACGAGTTGCAATTTTCATCACATTAAATAAATCTTGTGAAGACACTTCAGAGTCGTCACCATATTCTTCTTTAGAAGAATATGGCAAATTACTAGGCTCTGGCTGTTGCTCGGGTACCGACATTCCCATATAGGATGCCAAGTCATTAACCGCTTCAACAAAAGTCAACCCACTATACTCAATTAGAAAATTGATTGCGTTTCCATGCGCACCACAACCAAAGCAATGATAGAACTGTTTGGTTTGGCTTACTGTAAACGAGGGAGTCTTCTCACTATGAAACGGACAACATGCCACATAATTAGCGCCCGCTTTCTTGAGAGGAACGTGGCGATCAATCGTTTCCACGATATCCAAACGATTCAGCAAATCATGTATAAAAGGCTGAGGAATCATCTATCGAAGGTAATCAATAACACCCAGCAATCACGCTAGAAAAAAATGATAATAAACCTTTCTAGCACATCAGCAAAACAGCAATCAGGTAGCTATCTTCCCTTTAACAAGGGCTGATACCCTACCCATATCCGCACGTCCGGCGAGTTTAGGTTTTAACACCGCCATAACCTTGCCCATATCTTGCATGCCCTTTGCTTCAGCCAAAGTAACGGCTTCTGCCACCAATGACTCCACTTCTGCGTCGCTCAATGCTTGCGGCATATAAGTAGTTAATACAGCGATTTCATTGTGCTCGACTTGTGCCAAATCATTCCGCCCAGCTGCTTCATATTGTGTAATAGAGTCTTTTCGTTGTTTGAGCATTTTCTCGATCACGGTAACCACAGCCACATCGTCAAGCTCAATACGCTCATCTATTTCACGTTGTTTAATCGCTGCTTGCAACAGTCGAATAGTGTCTCGCTTTTTTACATCACCAGCACGCATAGCGGCTTTCATATCATCGGAAATTTTCTGTTTCAGACTCATAATGAAAATTATTTATGTCAATGAATCCACTTTAACAATAACGGACATACAACGAAACCACACATCAAGAAATATTTTCTGCTTATCTTGTTAATAAAGCTTAGGTGGTAATAATTGACTACGTAGCCTCTTATAATTACGCTTTACTGCGGCTGCAAGCTTACGCTTACGCTCTGCCGTTGGCTTTTCGTAAAACTCACGCGCACGTAATTCTGTCAACAACCCAGTTTTCTCTATAGTACGCTTGAAACGACGCATAGCAACTTCAAATGGTTCGTTCTCTTTGACTTTGATAGTTGTCATAAGTATGCAAACTCTCCGGTAACAGTTAATATATAATCAGTATTTATAAACTACGCCACATATTCGGCGAAGAAAAGCTTTTCAGTATAACACTTAGCATTCTGTTATAAAAGGGCTTCCCCTACTTTTTCCAATGATAGTTTTAGGTATCGAAACTTCCTGTGACGAAACAGGTATCGCACTTTACGATACCCAACACGGCTTATTGAGCCACACCCTGCACTCACAAATTAAAATGCACAGCGAATATGGCGGCGTTGTACCTGAACTCGCCTCGCGCGACCATATCCGACGTATACTCCCATTAATCAAGCAGACCTTAGCTACCGCAGAATGCACGCTGCAGGATATTGATGGCCTGGCTTATACACAAGGCCCTGGTTTAGCTGGTGCGCTTTTAGTCGGTGCCAGTGTTGGCGCCGCATTGAGTTTTGCACTTAAAATTCCTGCCCTTGGCATTCATCATCTTGAAGGTCATTTATTATCCCCTTTGTTATCTACACCAGCGCCCTGCTTTCCATTTGTTGCACTGTTAGTTTCTGGTGGTCATACCCAGTTAATGCAAGTTAATGGTGTCGGTCACTATAAATTATTAGGTGAAACCGTTGATGATGCGGCGGGAGAAGCTTTTGACAAAACAGCGAAATTATTGGGTTTAGGCTATCCGGGTGGCGCAGCGCTATCTAAACTCGCTTATCAAGGTCAACCTGGCCGCTTCAAACTACCGCGCCCCATGCTCAATAGCGGAGATCTTAATTTCAGTTTTAGTGGTCTTAAAACTGCCGTACTTACTTTAGTCAACAAACAAGAAATTACCCAACAAACACGTGCGGATATCGCTCTAGCTTTTCAGGAAGCAGTAGTGGAAGTGTTGACAGAAAAAGCCTTAAGCGCTTTGTCACAAACGGGTTTTACACAGCTTGTTATAGCAGGTGGTGTAGGCGCTAACAAACAATTACGCGAGTATCTTACAGATATGGTCACTGCAAAAGGCTCCACTGTATTCTATCCAGAACTTGAATTTTGTACCGACAATGGCGCCATGATTGCATTTGCCGGCGCTATGCGATTACGAGCCTCAAAGTATAAAGATCATCAACCGGCCAATAGTTTTACAGTCAAAGCACGATGGGATTTAGAAATGTTGACAGGAACCTCAAGCTCGGAATAAGCCTCCTAACTCTTCTGACCAATGCGTCCTTCCTTGCCTTCCATTAAATTTACAATATTTGACTTATGCCGCCAAACCAGCACAAGCGACATCAACAATACAGCAATGACACTACTCCCCAAACCAAGTATTACCAATGTATAAATTGGTGTAAGCGTAGCAGCCACTAAAGCTGATAAAGATGAATAACGCCAAACATATGCAACCAACACCCACGTTGCCATTGCCAACAAACCTACCCACAAACTTAAACCAAGCAAAACACCAACTGCGGTCGCCACACCTTTGCCACCCTGAAACCGTAAAAAAACCGGAAAAATATGCCCAAGGAATACTGCCAGCGCAACCGCTGCCACACTTTCACCCCCTAAACCCCAAAGTGGTGCATAATACTGTGCCAACACCACGGCCAACCAGCCCTTACCCGCATCACCCAACAAGGTTAAAATTGCCGCCGCTTTCTTGCCACTACGCAAAACATTGGTTGCCCCGGGATTTTTTGAACCATAGGTACGCGGATCGGGTAATTTAAAAAGCCAACTGGCTATCACTGCAAAAGAAACTGAGCCCAGCAAATAAGCCAACAGTATAAAAACAAACATTGTCATTAGGATTAACACCACCTTAGCTTAACAAAACAAAATAGAATAGAATCACGGTTTACTTCAAGAAACACATTCAATGAGCATTCCCAAAAACTTCTCACCCACACACCAAAACAATACGCTTATTTTAGCCTCATAATTATTCATGGATACTATTTTTCTACACGACTTTAAAGCTAAAGCCTTAATTGGAATTTATCCTTGGGAACGCAAGGTTGCACAAACCATTCAGCTAGATCTAGAAATCGCACTACCATCTAGCAAAGCATGTAAGACAGATAACATTGAAGATGCGCTTGATTATGCATTAATTGTAAAACGCATTAATACAGTTCTAGCAGAAAAACATTTCTCACTACTTGAAGCACTCGCCGAACATATCGCACACACCATTTTGAAAGAATTTGGTTCACCCTGGGTGAAAGTTAGCATCGCTAAATTAGGGATAATACGTGGAGTGAAAAAATTGGGAGTGAGTATTGAGCGGGGTTCAATACCAATCCAATAACAACTCTTCCCAGCTATAAAGGCAAGCGGCCCTAAGTTTGTCACTAAATTTTCTGGTGTTATGTCGATGAATCATAACGTGTTATATCTAATACACCCGCCGCCTCAAATCCCGCCCGACGAATCCGACAAGAATCACAAACGCCACAAGCCCGCCCTGCTTCATCGGCCTGATAACATGAGACCGTTAAGCCATAATCAACACCTAATGCAATGCCAGTTTGAATTATTTCTTCCTTAGATAGATTAATGAGTGGCGCATGGATGACAAATTTATTGCCGTTAATTGCTGACTTGGTTGCCAAATTGGCCATATGCTCGAATGCCTGAATGTATTCTGGACGGCAATCAGGATAGCCAGAATAATCAACAACATTGACACCAACGAAGATATCTTGGCTGTTGAGAGTTTCAGCCCACGCCAACGCAAGGGACAACATGATGGTATTACGTGCTGGAACATAGGTGACGGGAATGTCAGTGTCTTCTCTTACGGCCGGGATTTCGATGGATTGGTCTGTAAGCGCAGACCCTCCAAATGTTGTTAGATCAATTTTGATGATTTTATGCGTAACAACACCCAAAGCTTGGGCCACATCTTTTGCCGCCGTTAATTCAGATTCATGCCGTTGGCCGTAATTCACACTAAGCGCGTAACATTCAAATTGCTTATCTTTTGCTATGGCCAGTGTTGTTGCAGAATCGAGTCCGCCAGATAACAATACAACTGCTTTTTTCATTTAATTCCAAAAAAGATGAA
>JAOULU010000016.1 GCA_029881855.1 Nitrosomonas sp.
GGGTATCCCGGCTTTAGCCATTTTTCCTGTTGTTGATGATAAGCTTAAAAATTTAACTGCTGACGAAGCGTTTAATCCTGATGGCTTAGTGCCAAATGTTGTGCGTAAATTAAAGGAAAGTTTTCCAGAATTGGGTGTTGTCACAGACGTTGCCTTGGATCCTTATACCAGTCATGGTCAGGATGGTTTGATTGACCAAAGTGGTTATGTGATGAACGATGAAACAGTAGATGTACTACGTAAACAAGCTTTGGTTCATGCACAAGCGGGTGCAGATGTGGTTGCGCCTTCAGATATGATGGATGGACGTATTAGTGCTATTCGTAAAATTTTAGATGATCATAAATTCATTCATACAAGAATTTTAGCTTATTCTGCTAAATATGCTTCCAGTTTTTACGGCCCTTTCCGTGATGCGGTTGGTTCGTCAGCTAATCTGGGTGCTGGTAATAAATATACCTATCAAATGGACCCAGCAAATTCAGATGAAGCATTGTGGGAGGTGAGACTTGATTTAGATGAAGGCGCAGATATGGTGATGATAAAACCGGGTATGCCTTATTTAGATATTGTGCGCCGAGTAAAGGATGAGTTCAGAGCACCAACGTTTGTTTATCAGGTAAGTGGTGAATATGCTATGCTCAAAGCCGCTGCTTTGAATGGGTGGTTAAATGAAGAGGTATGTGTGTTGGAATCCCTGCTTTCTTTTAAACGGGCAGGTGCAGATGGAATACTGACTTACTATGCGATAGAAGCAGCAACCTGGCTTAATAAAAAGTCATAGTTTAACCTTTAAAAAGTTAAAATAATTGATCTTTAAGGTTTTCTGGGACTTTAATGGAGTTATCAATATAAGTCTCAGACAGTGGTGGAAGTTCTTCATGTAAGAAGTATTCTTTTATTTCTCCTGTAGATTCTCTCAGGCCAGTTTCCGCACTGATTTGTGTTGTAATCACCCCTTCAGGCTTTATATATTCGGCCATAGGAACATCTTTTAATGCTTGCTCCATATATCCCATCCAAATAGGTAATGCGGTTCGGCCACCTGTCTCATTTTTGCCGAGGGATTGAGGGTCACCATAGCCCATCCAGGCAATTGCTACCAAATCATTTTGAAAACCGCAAAACCATGCGTCAATAAAATTACTGGTGGTGCCTGTTTTACCTGCTAAATCAGTTCGTCCAAGTTGTTTGGCTCTTACCGCAGTACCGTATTTTATGACATCCCGCATCATATCCGTTATGATAAATGCATTACGTGGGTCAATCACACGTCGTGCGCCTTGTGTAGTAGTGGCAGGTTTAATTTCATCAAGTAGATTGCCTTTTTCATCCTCAATACGCTTTATAAAATAAGGTGTGACACGGAATCCACCATTTGCGAAAATAGCATAACCGGCTGCCATTTGCATTGGAGTAACAGAACCGGACCCTAATGCCATGGGTAAATAGGGCGGGTGGCGTTTGGCTTCAAAACCAAAACGTGTAATATAATCTTGAGCATACTGTAAGCCAATGGCTTGTAGAATACGGATAGACGCAAGGTTCTTAGATTGAGCCAAGGCCGTACGCATGCGCATTGGTCCACCATATCTTCCATCAAAATTTCTTGGTTCCCACAGTTCACTGCCAGTTTGTTCGGCGCTAAAAGAAAGGGGCGCATCATTGATAATAGTTGCCGGTGTGAAACCTTTTTCTAGTGAAGCAGAATAAACAAATGGTTTAAAGCTTGATCCTGGTTGCCGCCATGCTTGTGTAACATGATTAAATTGGTTTTGATGGAAATCAAATCCACCTATTAACGAACGAATAGCACCATCATGTGGATTAATGGAAACCAGTGCGGCCTCAACTTTTGGTAGTTGTACAACATGCCAAATATTTTTTTCGTCTTTTCTAATTCTAATAAGCGCGCCTGGGATAATGTTTTTATTTTCTGGATCTTTTATATCAGATAAAAAACCATGTACAAATTTAAGGCCATTACTTGTAATTTGGATAATTTCTCCCCCTTTACGGTACACTTGGATTGCATTGGGAGTAACTACTAGTACTATTGCTGGGTAGATGTCATCACTATTTCTTACATGGCTTAGCGCTTCTTCAAGCTTTTTTTTCTGGTTAATGCCGTTTTCGGTCAGATTAATATAGGCCTCAGGGCCATTGTAGCCTCTACGTATATCGTATTCGATGACATGCTTACGTAGTGACTGATAAGCTGCTTGTTGGTCAAGTTGCCGGATTGTTGTATAAACATTTATCCCTTTGCTATACGTCTCTTCTTGATAGCGTTCATACACTACTTGTCTTGCCATTTCGGCGACATAATTTGCGGGCATGGCGAAAGTTTGCACTTGACTTTTTATGGGTATAGGTTGTTCTTTTAGTGCCTGTAATTCTTGCGTTGTTATGTGATTTAGTTTGTGAAGCCTGCCGAGTACATAATGTTGCCGGATTTTTGCTCGTTCTGGGTTGATCACTGGGTTAAAGCTGGATGGTGCTTTGGGTAGACCCGCTAACATTGCGGCTTCAGCAATGTCTATTTCTTGTAATGTTTTGCCAAAGTAGGTTTGTGCGGCAGCAGCAAAACCATAACTACGTTGCCCAAGATAAATTTGGTTAATATAAAGTTCCAAAATCTTATCTTTACTCAAATTGTGTTCGATTTTAAATGCGAGTAGCACTTCACTAAATTTTCTAGTAAGGGTTTTTTCTCTGGTAAGGAAAAAATTTCTGGCAACCTGCATCGTAATAGTGCTAGCACCTTGACGTACACTGCCCGCACTAAAATTTGAGTAAGCTGCACGTAAAACACCAAGATAATCGACCCCGCCATGTTTATAAAAACGATCGTCTTCAGCTGCGAGAATTGCTTGCTTGAGGTGCTCGGGTACTTCTTTAATCTTGACAACATCTCGACGCTCTGCACCAAATTCCCCAATGAGTAAACCTTCATCACTAAATACCCGTAATGGTATTTTAGGGCGGTAATCAGTTAGCGCGCCTAATGATGGCAACGTAGAGAAGGTGACCATGGCAGCGAATCCAATCAGTAAAATGCCAATCAAACCTAATGTAGAAAGGGTAACGATGGAGTAATACAGCCAACGAGGCAACATAAGAATTATCTTTTTGAATTTAAAGGATAGTAAATATATTAAATTATAGGGGGTATAAATACCGTTTTTCTACAAATTGCATCTCCTGTGAGTCTGTCAGAATTGTCGCCAGTTACAAAACCAAACACATGTAACAAGAAAGGTAACTAAAAAAGAAGCAAGTTTTAATTATTAAGGTCGTAGTTAACAATTAATTATAAATTATAGTGAGTATCGCTGCTAATAGACCAATGTTCAAGGAAAATTTTAATATAAATCTAGACTTCTTTAGTTCGAAGTCGCCGCCAGTAATAGGTGTTGATGTCAGTTCATCATCTGTAAAGTTGGTTGAGT
Organism: Nitrosomonas sp.; assembly: GCA_029881855.1. GTDB lineage: Bacteria > Pseudomonadota > Gammaproteobacteria > Burkholderiales > Nitrosomonadaceae > Nitrosomonas. The sequence goes on from JAOULU010000016.1 coordinate 3,453, forward strand.
TGTCTTTAGTGGATAAAGGCACAAGCACCTACCGTATTGAACAGTATGCCATAGAACCCTTACCTGCAGATGCTGTGCAGGAGGGTGCTATTGCCAATTTAGAAGTGGTTAGTGATTGCATAATGAATGCTTGGAAACGTATGGAAACACGGCAGAAAAATGTTGCGTTGGCATTGCCTGCAACAGATGTAATTACAAAAAGAATTTTAGTCCCTGCTGGGTTACGTGAAGATGATTTAGCTTTCCAGGTTGAGAATGAGGCTGGTCAGTATATTCCTTTTGCATTAGATGAAGTGGATTTGGACTTTCAGGTGTTGAGAGAATCCCCAGATAACCCTGAAGAGATCGAAGTTCTCATTGCGGCATCACGCAAGGATAAAGTTGAAGATCGTGTGGCAGCTGCAATGTCAGCTGGTTTAAAGACGATCATTATGGATGTTGAGACATATGCGGCACAAGCTTCTTTTGAGTTGGTTAAGAGTCAATTGCCCAATGATGGAGAAGATCAAGTCATTGCTCTAGTGGATATTGGTTCAGAAGCTATGAATATGAATGTCTTTCATAATGGTGAGTCTGTATATCTACGTGATCAGGCTTTTGGTGGGAACCAACTTACACAAGAGATCCAAAATCAATTTAATCTTTCACTGGAAGAGGCTGAAGTGGCCAAACTTAATGGCCAGCTGCCAGAAAATTATAATACTGATGTTTTACAACCATTTTGTGAAACATTGGCAGTAGAAATTATGCGTGCCATACAATTTTTTTATACATCCTCTCAATATACCGAAGTGAATTATATTTTTATTGCGGGTGGCTGCGCAGCAATTCCAGGTTTGGATGAAGTTATTACAGCACGTACACAAATTACCACATTAATCGTTAATCCTTTCTCAAACATGGAGAATTCCAGTCGTATTATCCCAAAGCAACTGAGTATGGATGCGCCATCTCTTTTAATTGCCTGTGGTTTAGCTATGCGTAGCTTTGATCCGTTATGATCCGTATAAATTTACTTCCTCACCGAGAGCTCAAGCGTAAAGCACAGCAGCAGAAATTTGCTGTTATGGCAGGGATAGCCTGTTTTTTGGGGATAACCGTTGTTTGGATTGTGCATATGGTAATTGCGGGCAAAATAGATGTTCAGAGTAGTCGTAATCAATATATGAATAATCAGATTGCGATTCTGGACAAACAAATTGAGGAAATTAAACAGATAAAATCTCAAACTCAAGAGATGTTGGTGCGAAAGGATATCGTAGAGACATTACAAAGTAGTCGTTCAGAAGTTGTGCATTTGTTAGATCAATTAGTACGGTTGTTGCCAGATGGTGTGTATTTGCAAAGTGTAAAGCAAAATGGGCAAAGTGTTAATTTAATTGGTAAGGCACAGTCTAACGCATGGGTATCAACGTTAATGCGTAATTTAGAATCTTCTCCGTGGCTTGAGTCACCGGTGCTGGTTGAGATTAAGGCTGTGACTGAAAATAATATACGTCAGAACGAATTTATTTTAAATATTAAACTAACGCAACCATCAGATGACACGCAAAGTATGTCGGTTGATTTGGTTGGTGGGTCTTGAGGTTAATTTGATATGAATTTACTTGAAGAATTACGTCATCTTGATCCAAATGATCCAGGGAGGTGGCCAGGTTTAGTGCAAGCCTGTGCATTATTTATATTATGGGTTGGGATTGTTGTTGCGGGACATTTCTTAGATTGGAAAGACCAATGGGTTGCGCTAGATGTGGTAAGTGCAGAAGAAGAAACGCTCAAGGACACCTATCTTATGAAGAAAAGAGCTGCGGTTAATCTGCCAGTCTTGCGGCAACAATTACTAGATATTGAACAGTTACTGAGTGCGCTATTAAAGCAACTACCTGAGAAATCTGAAATGGAGGCTTTATTGGTTGATATTAATCAGGCTGGTTTGGGGCGAGGATTACAGTTTGAACTATTTAAACCAGCAGAGCAAGAAACGATTCATGCATTTTATGCAGAGCTACCAGTGTTACTACGTGTTACGGGGGGCTATCATGATATCGGAGCTTTTGCTAGTGATGTCGCACAATTACCTCGCATTGTGACATTAAATAATATCAGTATCACACGTGGTAATGATGAAGGCTTGATATTAGATGCAACGGCTAAAACTTTTCGATATTTGGATGAAAATGAGATCACAGATTAGTGTGGGGCAAGGGCTCATGATAAAAAATAGTTATCGATTGTTAGTGTTGACTATTTATTTAATGATAGTTGCGTGTAGTAGCGCGGATTATAGTGATTTGGATACATTTATTTCCAACTCAGGAGAAGGATTACGTGGTCAAGTTGAACCACTACCTGAAGTAAAACAACATCATTCATTTACATATAAGGCCTTTGATATATCAAACCCTTTCGTTCCAAGAAGAAGTGAGCAGGTGCAAAGTGCTGGTAGTGGCATTCAACCGGATTTAAATAGACGCAAAGAAGCATTAGAAAATTTTCCCTTGGAAAGCTTGTCTATGGTTGGTTCTCTTGAAAAAGATGGGCATATTTTTGCGTTGGTTAAGTCACCGGAAGGAACGTTGCATCGTGTAAAAGAGGGTAACTATTTGGGGCAGGATTTTGGGAAAATTAATGGCATTGCGGAATCAGAAATTAAGGTGGTAGAAATTGTGCAGGATGGTGTGGACGAGTGGATGGAACGTTCCAATAAGCTTATGTTAGCAGATTAGGAGTAAAACAATGAAGCTTCCAATAATGGTAAACATTATCTTATGGCTAGGAATAGTCACGTTGTCGAATTTGTTTGTATCCTCAATCTTGGCTGAACAGATTGCGGCGGAAAAAATACAAGAAACACAACAAAATAGCATCCGATCCATAAGTGTCTCAACGATGCAGGGGGGGGAAGTTGTTGCTAAGCTAGTACTGGATAAGGCGCTTGAGAACACACCTATTGGTACAACGCTTAATAATCCTTCACGTATTTACTTCGATTTTTACAATACTTCTAACAATCTTGGCGCGAATATCAGGGAGGTTGACGAAGGGGAATTGAATAGTATTAATATTGTGCAAGTGGGTGATCGTACACGTGTAGTTCTAAATTTATCTAGCTTAATGACTCACGAGATTTTAGAAGCTGATAATGCACTTTTAATCAAACTCAACAGGGTAACAGAAAGTCAAGTTGTCAGTCCTACTGTGAATTTTGTTGAGGAAGCGCCCGTTGAAGCGATGAACAGTTTGCGGGATATAGATTTTCGTCGCGGTGTGAATGGTGAGGGTCGTGTTGAGGTGGATCTATTAAATGCTGGTTCAGGTATAGATGTGTATCAGAAAGGCGATGATCTTATCGTGGAATTTGTTCAAACATATTTACCCAATAATTTGGAAAGAAAGCTAGATGTTGTTGATTTTGCAACACCTATAAAATTCATTAATACAACCCGGTATGGCGGCAATGTGCGTATGGTTGTTAAGCCAACGGGTCGTTGGGAACATTCAGCATACCAGAGTGGCACGCATTTTGTTCTGGAGGTGAGGGAATTAGTAGAAAGTAAAGAGGAGATTGAAAAAAAGAAAAATGCTGTTGGAGGTTATACTGGGGAGAAGTTGTCGTTGAATTTCCAGAATGTAGAAGTTCGGGCTGTATTGCAAGTGATTGCTGATTTTACAAATCTTAATATCATTGCGAGTGATTCAGTTAGTGGTAACCTTACATTGCGCTTAAGAGATGTTCCTTGGGATCAAGCATTTGATATTGTATTGCAATCCAACGGGCTTGATAAACGTAAAACAGGGAATGTTGTTTTTGTTGCGCCGAGTAAAGAAATGGCAGATCGAGAACTGTTTGATTTAGAATCAAAATTGCAGGTTTCTGAAATGGAGCCATTACAGACAGAAACCTTCCAGCTTAATCATCGTAGGGTAACTTCAATTTCTTTTGAAGGCATGCTAACCGAACGAGGCATGGTTAATATAGATGAAATCAGTAATACATTGACAATTTCTGATCTACCAACAAAAATTGTTGAACTTAGGAAGTTTATTCAACGGCTAGATGTCTTTGAGAGACAGGTAATGATTGAAGCGAGAATTGTTGAAGCCTCAGAAACATTTAGTCGTGATCTAGGCGCACGTTTTGGTGTAAAAAATGTTACAGGTGTAGGTAATAGTCGTAGATTTGGTGCTTCTGGTAGTGTAGAAGGTTCAAGTGGTTTGGCTTCTAGTGGTGCAGTGAGTTCTCTCTCTGATAATCTAAATATTAATTTGCCGGCTGCAGGTGCTCTTGGACTTGCTGGCGGTCCTGCGGCTCTGGGTTTGAGTCTAATTAAGATTAATAATGGGCGATTAATTAATTTAGAATTATCTGCATTGCAGACTGATTCTAAAGGCAGGGTTATCGCTAGCCCACGTGTGGTAACTGCGCATGGTGTGGAAGCGGTTATAGAGCAGGGTGACCGAGTCCCATTCCAACAAGCTACCAGTAGTGGTGCAACTAGTGTGCGCTTTGTAAATGCGACTTTAAGCTTAAAAGTAAAGCCACTAATCACACATGATAATAAGATTGATATGGAGTTGGATATTAACCAGGATAAAATCGGTGAAAGTGTTAACGCATTTTTACCGCCTGCTATAAACACCAAAAAAGTGACGACAAAAGTTTTGGTAGATAACGGTGGAACTGTTGTGATCGGTGGTATCTTTGAACGTGTGGAAAATAACGTTGTTAACAAAGTGCCGTTGCTAGGTGATATACCACTTATCGGTAATTTATTCCGAAATCTAGCGAGGCAAGATGACAAGCGAGAATTATTGGTTTTTGTTACACCTAGAATTTTAAAAGAAGAACTGAATCTTCAATAATGGTTTTTTTAATTTGATTATTGTATTAACAGTTAAATCTGATATTTAATTGGTGTTGTTTGTGGTTAGTGTTGTTAACTTGCTTGCTAGTTGGTTTGATCTAGCCAGTGGACGAGACCTTGACTGTTGAGCTTGATATCAGAATGTAATAAATTGATCATATCTTTTTGTGGTAATGCGCAGCGATGCTCGGCAAGTTTTTGTAGGAAAACTTCTTGTAATATTTCCGAGATAGTCTCCTGTCTGTCTAAGTTATTTCTTTTTTCCGCCTTTCTTGCAGCATCAACGTGAGCATCAATCAAGTGGTGCATTGATTTGACATGATGAGTCAGATTGCCGATGCGACTATAGTGTGTCAGATAGGCGTACTTCGGATTAAAACGCATAATCTGCTCTAAGGAAGTGTGGGCAGCTTCTGGGTCAAATTGGACAGGTGTGGTTGTTGGAAAAACAAATTCTAGGCCATCGACATCAAACTCCCGGTATGAAACGCCAAAAGTGTCACCTGTAAAAAATGATTGACTTTGTTCGTCATAGATACAATTGTGGTGCCGTGCATGACCCGGTGTGTCGATAAATAATAAGGTGCGCCCATTAAAATTAATACTACTTTTATCTGGAGCCTCAATAATGCGGCTTTCATCAATGGGTAAAATTTCACCATAAACACGTTTGAATTCTGCGTCACCATAAACGGCTGTCGCGCCAGCAATTAATTTAACGGGATTTACCATATGACGCGCACCACGTGGATGAACAACTAATTTGGCGTTGGGGAAGTTGTGCATACATTCACTGGCACCGCCAGCGTGATCTAGATGGATATGCGTAAGAATGACATAGGCGACATCATCAACAGAAAGATTCTTTTGCTGAAGTGTTTCGATGACCCCGGGGATAGAGAAAGATGTACCCGTGTCGATCAGCGCAGCTTGACCTTTTTCAATAATTAAATGTATTGCAGCCCGTTTAGGGCGGTGGAATTGGGCATCAATTGCACTGATGCCGTGTTCAAAATCTGTGACGAGTGATAATGTCATATTGTTCTAGTTGTAATGTTTATCTGCCATTAATAACGCATGTGATTATTTATTTATGGGCTGCTTTAATTGATCAAGGATAGCTGGGTTTTCTAATGTGGAAATATCTTGGGTGATTTCCTCGCCTTTTGCCAGTGTTCGTAATAAGCGGCGCATGATCTTGCCAGACCGGGTTTTAGGCAAATTCTCCCCAAAGCGTATTTCTTCAGGTTTAGCAATGGGGCCAATTTCTTGCGCAACCCAGTTACGCAATTCATAAATGATTTTTTTGGCTTCTTCTGTATTTGGTAGTTGGCCTTTTAGTACAACAAAAGCAAAAACAGACTCTCCCTTAATGTCATGTGGCTTGCCAACAACGGCAGCTTCTGCAACTAGAGGGTTAGCAACGAGTGCAGATTCAATTTCCATAGTGCCTAAGCGATGTCCAGAAACATTGAGAACATCATCAATACGTCCCATAATCCAGAAATAGCCGTCATTATCTCGTTGTGCGGAGTCTCCAGCAAGATAGTATTTCCCGTTACCGATCTCTTCGGGAAAGTAAGTTTTCTTAAAGCGTTCTGGGTCATTCCATAGTGTACGAATTTGCGAAGGAAATGGATGCTTAATAACCAGGAAACCACCTTTTCCGTTTTCAACATCTTGGCCTGTTTCATCCACAATAGCGGTGAAAATGCCAGGTAAAGGAAAAGTGCATGACCCTGGTTTAAGAGGAACAGCTCCTGGTATCGGTGCAATCATGTGGCTGCCTGTTTCAGTTTGCCACCAGGTATCGACAATAGGGCAGCGTGATTGTCCAACCTTGTTGTAATACCACATCCATGCTTCTGGGTTAATAGGCTCACCTACAGAACCCAGTAATCGTAATGAAGAAAGGTCATATTTATCTGGCAGATTAGATCCGAGTTTAATGAGAGAACGGATTGCTGTAGGCGCAGTATAAAAAGTCGTTACTTTATGTTTCTGAATGATTTCCCAGAAGCGACCAGCAGTAGGATAGGTAGGCACACCTTCAAAGATAACTTGGGTGGCGCCCATTGCTAAAGGGCCATAGGTAACATAACTATGCCCTGTTATCCAGCCAACATCAGCAGTACACCAAAAAATATCTGAAGGTTTGTAATCAAAAACCCACTGCATACTAACCATTGTGCCAAGTAAATAACCGGCGCTGGAATGTTGAACTCCTTTGGGTTTTCCGGTTGATCCAGAAGTGTAGAGTGTAAATAATGGGTGTTCAGCATTTACCCATTCGGGTTCGCATTCGGTGCTAATGGATTGGGTAATTTCGTGCCACCAGACATCACGTGTCGGATTAAATGGTACGTCTGAGCCGGAACGTTGGTAAACGATAACTGATTTTATTGACTCTGCACCGCCCATGCTAATGGCTTCATCAACCGTTGCTTTGAGCGGGTGATGTTTACCACCACGAACTTGCTCGTCGGCAGTAATAATTGCTACAGCACCGGCATCTGTAATGCGTTCATGCAAACTCTTGGCAGAAAAGCCGCCGAAGACAACAGAATGAATGGCTCCAATACGCGCGCAAGCTTGCATGGCGACTACAGCTTCAATACGCATTGGCATGTAGATAACGATGCAATCTCCTTTGTTGATATTTTGTGCTTTTAATGCATTGGCTAACTGACAGACGCTTTGATGTAGATCGCGGTATGTCGCATGGATAACCTCTCCTTCATCAGATTCAAAAATTATAGCAACTTTGTTTGGTTGTGTGGTCAAGTGTCGATCAAGGCAATTGTGGGAGACGTTGAGTTCGCCATCATTGAACCATTTGAAAAATGGAGGGTCACTATCATCTAGTACCTGAGTAAATGATTTATGCCAGAGAATATTTTTTTGTGCTTGTTTTGCCCAAAAGCCCTGATAATCTGTGGCAGCTTCAGTACACATGGCTTGGTATGCAGCAATACTGGCCACATTGGCTTGTTTAACAAATGCGTCACTTGGTGGAAAAATACGGGTTTCATTTAAAACTGATTCAATAGTTGACATTACTTGTTTTTCTCCATTAATTCGCGTGTTCATAAAGCTTGAGGTGATTGTATCATTTGCATGAAATTCGTAACTTAAAATTCAGTTGGTTGGTGGTTAAATTTAGCATTTATATGGTTAATTAAATGGCATTAAACGAATGATAGGGTAAGTTAAATAATCGCTAAGGCATTACATTTAACGAAGTTTGTGTTTCATATTCCATAAATTTTTGGTAGAATGCACGGATAGATTCGATGGGCTTTTTCAGCCCATTTTTTATTTGTGGCGAGGCTATGGTATTAGAAGAATTGCTGACATCAACTTTAGAAGGTATGGGTTATGAGTTGGTTGAGGTGGAGCAACTAGCGCACGGCAAATTATTAAGGGTGTTTGTAGATAAAAAAGGTGGTATTAACGTTGATGATTGTGTAGTAATTAGCAATCATTTGAGTCGGTTGTTAGTGGTCGAGAATATAGACTATGGTCGGCTTGAAGTGTCTTCACCTGGGTTAGATAGGCTGTTAAGGAAAGAAGCAGATTTTCTCCGCTTTAAGGGAGAAACAATTAAATTGAAGCTGCGTATACCATGGCAGGGACAAAGAAATTTCGTTGGAGTTTTGCAGGAAGTAAATAATGGCATTTTAAAACTTGAAGTCGAAGGGAAATTGTTAGACCTTGAATTGAGTAACCTTGGAAAAGCTCGTTTGGTTCCAAAATTGTAGGTATATAAAAATTTGGCTGGAGGACTATGAGCCGCGAAATTTTACTATTAGTAGATGCATTGGCACGTGAAAAATCTGTTGAAAAAGACATTGTTTTCACTGCACTGGAAATGGCATTAGCTTCTGCGACAAAAAAACGATTCCACGAGGATGTTGATACGCGAGTTTCTATAGATAGAGAAACGGGCGATTATCAGTCTTTTCGTCGTTGGTTAGTGGTGGATGACAATGCTGTTGAAGAGCCTAGCCGTCAAATCTCGCTAACTGAAGCGCAAAAAAATAATGCCAACTTACAGTTAGATGATTTTATAGAGGAGTACCTTGAGCCTATTGAGTTTGGGCGGATTGGTGCGCAGGCTGCTAAGCAAGTGATTTTTCAG
>JAOULU010000240.1 GCA_029881855.1 Nitrosomonas sp.
TAATGCCTCATCTTCAAAGCTAATAAAACAAACATTACGGGCAAAGCTTGATATTGACTCAGCATTGGTGCGAGAGCATGTTCAGTGGGCGCTTGCGCAACAAGAAGGCAACAAAGAAACAACAAAAAAATAAACCCAGAGTGAGTAAATATGAGCAAACAATTGGTTTTAGGTACACCATTGAGTCCCACCGCGACCAAAGTGATGTTGTTGGGCGGTGGTGAACTTGGTAAAGAAATAATTATTGCGTTACAACGTTTAGGCGTAGAGACTATTGCTGTCGATCGTTACGCTAATGCACCAGGACATCAAGTTGCGCATCGTGCCCATGTGATTAATATGGCAGATGGACAGGCGTTGCGTACTTTGATTGAGCAAGAACAGCCTCATATCATTGTGCCTGAAATAGAGGCTATTGCTACAGAAGTATTGGTGGAGATTGAGCAGCTTGAACTGGCACAAGTTATTCCAACGGCTCGTGCCGCTCAATTAACAATGAATCGTGAAGGTATTCGGCGTTTGGCTGCAGAAACATTGAAGCTGCCGACATCTTCTTATGCCTTTGCCGACAGTCTGGGCGAACTGCAGTCAATAATAGAGGACAAAATAGGTTATCCGTGTATTGTAAAACCGGTGATGTCTTCATCTGGCAAGGGCCAATCAAGAATTAAAGATGCCTCAGCGATACAATCCGCATGGGCGAATGCAGCCAGTGGCGGCCGAGTCGATCAAGGGCGCGTAATTGTTGAGGGAGTGGTTGAATTTGATTATGAAATTACACAGTTGATTGTTCGTGCTAAAAATTCCAAAGGTGACATCATTACGCATTTCTGTGAACCCATTGGTCATGTTCAGGTACATGGTGATTATGTAGAAAGTTGGCAGCCACAAATAATGGCACCATTGGCGCTAGAGCGAGCGGGCAATATGGCTAAGAAGATTACTGATAATCTGGGCGGTTTGGGTATCTTTGGCGTAGAATTATTCGTTAAAAATGATCAGGTATGGTTTAGTGAAGTGAGTCCACGTCCACATGATACGGGGATGGTCACCCTGTGTAGTCAAGTCCAAAGTGAATTTGACCTGCATGCACGTGCCATACTCGGTTTACCAGTTGATACGACTTTGCACACGCCAGGAGCAAGTGCAGTTATTTATGGGCAAATGGAAGCGCAGGGCATTGCTTTTTCTGGTGTGCATGAGGCGCTTTGTGTATCACAAAGTGATCTGCGATTATTTGGTAAGCCGGAGGCATTTGCTCGTCGGCGTATGGGTGTTGCATTAGCAAATGGATCCGATACTGATGAAGCTCGCATACGCGCGAAACTTGCAGCAAGTCGCGTCAAGCCAATAAAAACCAATAGCTAATTATCAAAATAGGAAAAATATGAATTTAGAACGACTTAATCAGGAATATGGTATTGCTGATCAGCTAATATTTATCGCAGGTAAGGGTGGCATGCCAATGATTCAAATCAATACAGCTAAAGCCAGTGCATTAATCTCAATTCATGCTGGACAGGTGCTGTCTTTTAAACCGGCTGGTGAGCCAGAAGATATTTTGTTTCTCAGTGAGAAAGCCTATTATCAATCTGGTAGAGCCATCAAAGGTGGTGCACCTGTCTGCTGGCCATGGTTTGGTCCTGATTCTGAAGGTCTGGGCCGTCCAGGGCATGGATTTGTGCGTAATCGTCCCTGGAATATTATCAGTACAGAGGTGATAGGGGACGGTGATATTAAAGTGACGTTGAATCTGGTGGATACATCTGAAACACGTGAAATATGGCCACACGCATTTGTTCTGAAACAGGAAATTATAATTAGTGACGCACTTAATCTAGCGCTTATTACTCGTAATATGGGTAATGAAGCATTTTTTATTACGCAGGCTTTCCATACGTACTTTAAAGTGGGCGATATCAGTAAAGCCAGTGTGTTGGGTCTGCAAGACTGTCAATACATTGATAAGGTTAATAATAGCGAACAAAAATTACAAACGGGTGCTGTCACCATTAATTCGGAAGTGGACCGCATTTACCTGGGTGTGGGTAATACTATGATTATTGATGATGTTGCATTGGATCGTTGCATCCAAATTATATCGCGAGGCAATCAGACGGCCGTGGTTTGGAATCCGTGGGAGAAAATCTCAGCAGAAATGGCTGATCTGGAAGATTCAGATTATCAACACTTACTTTGTGTTGAAACGACAAATGCCGCAGATGATGTAGTCGAAGTTGCACCCAATAGTGAATGTCAGTTAGTTACGAATTATAGTGTGATACGAAACTAGAAGTTCTTGTATGGCTTGTCATCTTCGTTGGTATCAATAATAGATGATGGGGTATCTAAATCCCATCATCATATCAGACGTTATCTATTCAACAGTTATGGTGATAGTGGCCCGCATTGTTTCACCATAGGATTGGTGTGCACCATCAGCAAATTGCAGCATGAGGGTGTGTTGTCCAGGTTCAAGTGTTACGGTTGTTTCAGTTTGACCTTTTCCAAAATGTAAATGTGTGGGTGAACCGGCAGGTACGACTTCACCTTTAGCAATGGGTTTTTCATTAATTAATAGATGGTGATGCCCTGTATTCTCAACCATCTCACCTGCAGGTTTGATCGACATACCTTTCAAGCCCATGACCACATTAAATTCCTGGCTAACGGTAGCGCCATCAGCAGGTTCAACAAAGTAGACGGATTGTTCTGGCTCGGCTGATTTTTTGCCGTAGGCAAGTATGCCTGTGCTGGCAGTAAATAACAAAATTGAAGTAAACACGATTAAGACATATTTAAAAGTAATTGTCGAAGCGAAATTTTTCATTCTATTTCTCCTAAGAAATGGGCGTACAACAAAGCCAAATTGGCCAAGGGTTTTTTCAAGGTTTTATTTTTTATACCCTACGCGCAAGGTAATCATTTTTCATGATTTAAGCAACTGGCGATTTTTAAAATAGCAATCCTTTCCAATGGCATTGGCATATTTCTGCCAATCAAAACAAGGTCCAGGATCGGTCTTGCGACTGGGCGCAATATCCGAATGTCCAACAATATCAGTAATAGGGTAGTAGTGGCATAAACACAGTGTCAATGCAACCAAGGTACTATACTGTTCATCAGTATAGGGCGTATTGTCGC
>JAOULU010000241.1 GCA_029881855.1 Nitrosomonas sp.
GTAGCGCGCTTTCATCACTTTCTCGGTCTGGGTTCAGATAATAGTGAAAATGTTGGCTCGTTATTTGTCGGTTAATTAGCTCTACTGCGGCAATTTCAACAATACGATGTCCATGTTTATACTCTAATCCGGTTGTTTCTGTATCTAAAACAATCTGTCGCATTATGTCTACTTAAATTAAATTTTATTGGTGATCATTTCAACGCCACGATTAGCCAGTTGATCAGCGTGCTCATTTCCAGTATTGCCTGAATGTCCACGTACCCAGAACCATTCAATTTCATGTTGTTGTACCAGCTGATCGAGTAATTTCCATAAATCATCATTCTTAACAGGTTTCTTACTCGTAGTGCGCCAATTTCGGTTTTTCCATTCAGGCATCCATTCACAGATACCTTTTTGGACATATTGTGAATCTGTATGGAGGCGTACCTTACAGGGCCGTTTTAATTTCTCTAAGGCGCGTATGGTCGCTAGTAGTTCCATACGATTGTTTGTGGTCAGCGTTTCACCACCAAAAATTTCTTGCTCTTTCCCTGCATATTTTAGTACTGCGCCCCATCCACCTACACCAGGATTTCCCTTACATGCGCCATCTGTGTAGATTTCAACAACTTTATCACTTGAATTCATGGGTTGTTAGTATCTCTCGATCCATTAGGTTTACTATTAGGTACATCACTTATAATCTTTTCATTTGATTTTTGTGTCGCGGGCGCCATTTTTTTCTTACCTGCTAAGCTGTTTTTCCAGGCCGGCTTTATAATATGCATACCATGTTTATGTTTAATCGCGTGTAAAAAATATACGCCACCAGATATGGGCCACCAGCGATCCCCAGCAGCTTCCATAAATTTAAAACGTTGACGCCATTTCTCTTGTTTAAATGGTGGAATATAACAATACAAGCGACCGCCAGCCATTTCAAAATTGAGTAACTTAAGCCAGTCTTTTACTCTTGGAAGTGCTATAAAATGACCGTTCCAGGGAAACTCATTACGAGATGATTTAAAGTAATGACGAGTACCCCAGAAACTCATTGGATTAAAACCTGAAATAACGATATGTCCCTCAGGACGTAATATTCGATGTACTTCACGGAGTATTTGATGTGGGTTTTTATTAAATTCGAGCACATGCGGCATGAGAACCAAATCAATACTTTCGGTTTTAATTGGCAAAAAATCTGGCGAAGCTTTTAATGACGAACCATTCTCAGATTCGATTGCAAATTTAAGAGGCATACGATTTAATCGTAAAAAATCAAATTGTGACCAGCCGATTTGGATAGCATTATAGCCAAAAATATTAGTCACTACTTGATCAAAATATTGGTACTCATGATCAATTAAATACTGACCTAGTGAAGTTTCGAACCATTTACAATCAACTTGTACAAACATATATAAGATTAGTCGTTATGTAAACAAACGTCATTTTAATCAATTAAGTTTATCAAACCTAATAATTGGAAAATTAATGTTGCAAATCTATCCTGTTTATGCATTCAATGATAATTATATTTGGATATTACACAATGAAAAATATGCTGTCGTAGTGGACCCAGGCATTGCAAAACCAGTAATTGATTACTTAAATCTCAAAAATCTGCAACTGACAGCGCTATTAATTACACATCATCATAATGACCATACTGGTGGCATTATTGAGCTGCTAGAGAAATTCAACGTGCCTGTTTATGGTCCACAGAGTGAGTCGATTGCAACGCTAACACATCTTGTCAAAGAAGGCGATGAAGTCTCCTTAAAAGAACTATGCCTAACATTAAATGTGTTGGACATCCCTGGCCATACAGTAGGCCATGTAGCCTACTATTATGGCAAACATGAAACAAGTATGCTATTTTGCGGAGATACATTATTTGCTTGTGGCTGTGGTCGAGTATTTGAAGGTACAGCACAACAAATGTATCAATCTTTACAAAAATTGGCAGATCTACCTGCGGAGACACTGGTATATTGTGCTCACGAGTATACATTGAAGAATATACAATTTGCTAGAACTGTTGAACCAGGAAACCTAAAATTAGAAGCATTAGAAAATACTGTGAGAGCGCTACGTAGTCAGAATCTTCCAACAATACCCACAACTATTTTAAAGGAGAAAATGACCAATCCTTTTTTACGCTGTGATCATCCTGAAATTATTCAATATGTCAGCAAACATCTTGGAAAAAAATTATCCAATCCTGTTAGTGTATTTTCTACCTTGCGTAGTTTGAAGGATAACTTCTAAGTTAAATATTGAAGGACCTACAAGATTTACAATTATGTAGAAATGGAGCGTAATTATTTATTATTTTAATAAGCAGTTAGAACGGGCAGATTAACTAATTAATATTATTGCTATTAGTACAAAATGCCCGTTCTTATTTCTCTATATTGTAACAAGCCAAAGTTTATGGCATGTTAAAAACTAAGAACTCTATTTACTTCCCGGTTTGGCGGCACGTAATACCGGGTAGAATTGCGTGAATACCTGGTCCTGATCAGCATTGGCCTGATGGCAAGCTGAGCAGGCCTCATCGGCTTGAATCGCGCCTGTTCTCACATCATAAGACTCAAAACCAAAGTATGCCCAGTTTCCAGGTCTATCAGGAAAACGACCCTCGTCCTTGACCATAGCAGCTATCCCATTGAATTCACCAGGAAAATAACCATTGCCGCTGGGTGCTGCTTTAGTGCCAACACTTACTAATTCCTTGACGATAAGTGTGCCATCACGGAATTTTCCGGTAATCTTCCACTCACCATAACTGTTTGGGTCGATGTAGACATTATGAAACTCAGGAAAAGCTGCGCTTCCATCATTCATGTCATTGGGTGTAACAGATGCGCCTATAAGTACCCATTCACGATAATTTCTTGGGGTAAGCAAATCATTGTCTTTTGTGAACCTTCCATACTTTCTTTCAGTGTTGTCAGAAGCAACTGCTGTGGTCTGAGCAACCAACATACCGGACAGTAATAATGGAACAATACTAGCTAATAAAGCTTTTTTAAACGTTGTCATAATAAGCCCTTAAAATAATTAATGAAAAGCACAGAGAACAGCTATTAACGAGAACCCTAAACTGTTTCCCCTTGGTTATGGTAGACAGACAAACCCTCCTCGTCAA
>JAOULU010000242.1 GCA_029881855.1 Nitrosomonas sp.
CAGAAAATTTAGGAGAAATTCCAAATATTGGGAGTATTCAACATCCACGCAGACGTGCAGCTGATCAAACCAAACATGTCATCGTTGGTGATGAACTACTTGGACGTGTTTTAAACGGTATAGGTGAACCGCTTGATCAACTTGGCCCTATACATGCTGAACATACCGTACCACTCTATAGTCGACCCTATAATCCGCTTGAGCGCATCCCTGTTAGCGTACCACTTGATGTCGGTGTACGCGCCATTAATACCCTATTGACCGTTGGCAGAGGCCAACGTATGGGATTATTTGCCGGTAGCGGTGTTGGCAAAAGCATTTTACTTGGTATGATGGCACGTTATACCAGTGCAGATGTTATTGTTGTGGCAATGATTGGTGAAAGAGGTCGTGAAGTTAAGGAGTTTATTGAAAATATTTTAGGTGATGAAGGGCTATCACGCTCCGTTGTAGTTGCTGCACCAGCTGACACATCACCTCTTCTACGCTTACAAGGTGCTGCTTATGCAACAGCCATAGCAGAGTATTTTCGTGACCAAGGTAAGCATGTTTTACTCATAATGGACTCACTAACTCGCTTTGCAATGGCCCAACGAGAAATCTCTCTCGCTATTGGTGAACCACCCGCAACAAAAGGTTACCCACCATCTGTATTTGCAAAATTGCCGCAACTTGTTGAACGTGCCGGCAATGGCAGCCAAAATAGCGGCTCAATCACTGCTTTTTATACGATCCTGACTGAAGGGGATGATCAAAACGACCCAATTGCTGATAGCGCTAGAGCAATTCTTGATGGACATATTGTTCTTTCTCGTTCCTTAGCCGAAGCTGGGCATTACCCTGCTATTGATGTTGAGGCATCCATAAGCCGCGTGATGCCTTCCCTTGTTTCACAAGAACAAGCCGAGATTGCTCGACAGTTCAAAAGCCTATATTCCCGTTACCAACGCAGTTATGATCTAATAAATGTTGGTGCTTATATCAGTGGATCTGATCCCGAATTAGATAAAGCCATTACAATGTATCCAGCACTTGAAAATTTCTTACGTCAAGACATGACCCAACAAGAAGACTATGGCGAAGGTCATCATAAACTCAATACATTATTTAATGTCGAAGAAAAACAATAAGAACACAATAGATATAAAATAGTACAACGCCTATGTCCTCATCACTGAAAATACTTATTGAACTTGCCCAAAAACAAAGCGACGATTCTGCAAAGCAATTGGGGAAATTAAATTTTCAGAAACAAGAAGCAGATCAGAAGTTACACCTGCTTTTAGAATATCGACATAGCTATCAGGCTCGTTTCCAAGATTTAGCCCGTAATGGGATTGATCATATTGAATGGCAAAACTTTGTTACATTTATAAACAAATTAGACGCGGCCATCACCGAACAACGCCAAGCAGTCGCACAAACTCTGGCTAACAGGGTTATTGGCAGCGAAAATTTCGTAACATGCCAACGCAAACTAAAGTCTTACAACACATTATCAAAACGCCAACAAAAGATAAAAGATCAACGACAAATGAAACATGAACAAAGACTGCAAGATGAACATGCGGCCAAATCATCTACACAAAAAAAATATCCCCCAGAAGATAATTAATTAGCTGCCAGAAAGTTGGCATAAAGCTTGCTTACTAATACAGTGACATTAATACCATTGTATGAGATAAAAAGCATATGCTAAATATAAATACACCTATATTAGAAAAACCATTAAATAATCAGCCTACAGCAAGCAATGGTTCAAACCACGATCGTGCAGATGCACCAAACTCTGAAGAGTTTAGCAATGTGCTGGCACGTGAAGTATCAAACAAGGCGGCCACACCTGAAAAAACAACAACACCAGAGAAGACAACAGCGCCTGAAAAAACAATAACACCTCAAAATACAACCACACCTGAAAACACAAATACTCCTGAGAAAACAGCCATTCTTGGGACAGATATCAATACGCCAACCTTAACAGCATCTCCACAAACCACGCTACTTGGTTTATTAACTGCACAGCCGTTGTCTAGCAATCAAGACAGCTTACTGCCAGTAGGTCAGAGTCAAGCGTTGCAACCCACCGTTGCCGCAATAACTGATAGTGTCAATTCTGACGTAGAAGCAACCATAGTACCTCCATTTTCATTTGCATCATTAACTGCATCCGCACAAAACAACTTAACAGCTCAGGAAACACGCCTAACATCAGCTGGCATACATCAAGCATTAAATGCCACACAGCAAACATTAAATGATGCACATCAAGCGTCGAGCACCGCTCAGCGTGCATCAAATTTACAGTTACAGCAAGATTTACTTCAGAGTCCATCCCAAAGATCAACGCTAGGTAATAACATCTGGCAAGGAGATGCGGCAGATTTTGCCGTTAACGGCAGAAATATGTCTTTATATGCTGATGCTAGCAAAGCAATGTTTGCAAATATGGGTGAATCAACAATGGCAACTTTCTCTGAATCAATGTCAACTCAAGCATTATCCACCCAACAACCTGGCTTAAATAACGCAGCTTCTCTGTTTTCTACTACCGCAGCGGCACCACAAGACCTCAGTCTTGATATGCCCGTTGGTCAACCAAAGTGGGGAAATGAGCTTGGACAAAAAATTGTTTGGTTAAGTAACCAGCAAAATCAAGTTGCTGAAATTCGCCTCAACCCTGCACACCTTGGACCGGTTGAAGTAACACTGAATATGACAAGTGATCAGGCCACAGCGCAGTTTTCATCGCCTCACGCAGCGGTACGAGAGGCGATTGAAGCCGCACTACCAAGATTACGTGAAATGATGGCAGCAAATGGCATTGAACTGGGTAATGTCACAGTTGGTGCCGATTCATTTCAGCAACAACAGCAGACCAATCAACACGCACAGTCATCAGGCAATGATCAGGATGTGATAAATCATAGTGAAGACTCCATTGATGCTACTGAGTTACAAATGTCTCCAAACCGACACCAGGGCTTAGTGAATACATTTGCCTGACTATCTTTGATTGATTTTGTATCAATGCACTAAAAAGTACCATGACAGATACCCGCAATAATCACCAGTTCTGTTCAAATTAATCGATTTACCTAATCAATCTACCGC
>JAOULU010000017.1 GCA_029881855.1 Nitrosomonas sp.
ATATAGGATCTTTATCAATATCAATAATCTGCAGATTGAAAATGCCCTGCGCTTGTCGTTTGCGCAGGGCAAGGGTCATTTCTTCACAAAGATGACATTCTTCGCGAACATAAATCACTAAATCTAGTTTTTTATTACGCTCAGCCATATTATATTATTTATCTGTCTCAGGCAGTTTCATTGTTATGAAAGTATTTAATTCACCACGCCTGACCAATAATGCAATGTTTCGTCCTTTTTCAATCTCTTTAAGCAATTGATTAAATTGTGCAACAGTCTTCACATCTTTACTGTTTAAACCAAGAATAACATCACCTGAACGTATGCCGGCTTGGCTGGCAATACCGGGTAGAATATCTTCTACCAATAACCCATTCTTAACATTTAATTCCTTTTTCTTCTCTAAAGTAATCTCACTCAAAGCAAGCCCAAGGCTATTAGATATCTTAGGCTTTTTTCCAGGTTCTGGTAGACTATTTTCCGTTGTTTTTTCAGATGGTATTTCACCTATTTTAATATTTATTTTTTTTATTGATCCGTCACGCCATACGCTAACGGGAACATCTGTGCCTGGCTGCGTATTGCCAACCATACGTGGTAAATCAGAAGAATTTTCAACTTCTATGGTATTAAATTTGAGTATGATATCCCTTGCTTCAAGACCTGCTTTGTCCGCAGGACCATCTTTTTGCACAGATACAACTAATGCGCCGTGTGCTTTGGCTAAACCAAAGGATTCAGCCAACTCTTTTGTAACCTCCTGAATCATAACCCCGATTCTTCCTCTACTAACTCTGCCATTCTCTTTTAGTTGATTAGCTATATCAGTTGCAACATTAATCGGAATGGCGAATGATAGGCCCATGAAACCACCTGTTCGACTATATATCTGTGAATTAATACCTACGACTTCGCCTTTCATATTAAATAATGGCCCACCAGAATTCCCAGGATTAATGGCAACATCTGTTTGAATAAATGGAACATAATTTTCTTGTGCTAGTGAACGCCCTTTTGCACTCACAATACCTGCAGTAACGCTATTTTCGAATCCAAATGGAGAACCAATAGCAACTACCCATTCTCCAACTTTTAATTTCTCAGGGTCACCTTGTGTAACTAAGGGAAGGTTCTTAGCATCGATTCTAATCAATGCTATGTCTGTCTTTTTATCCGTTCCAATAACTTCACCAACGAACTCTCGCTTATCATTAAGTTTTACTGTTATTTCTTCAGCAGTTTCAACCACATGTGCATTCGTTAGAATATAACCATCTGCACTGATAATAAAACCCGACCCCATTGATCGTGGTTCTGATCTTCTGGGAGCTGAGAAAGGTTGCATATGACGGCGGAAGAATTCATGAAAGGGCGAATCCTCCGGTATATTAGGTAACCCAGGTGCTAATTGATTAAGTGATTCGTGCTGTGCTTGTTTGGTACTTATATTAACAACTGCAGCACCATATTTTTCAACAAGACCTGTGAAATTAGGTAATGCAGCGTTTTGTGAAAAAACACATGTTGGAATACTAAGCAACAAGATTAAAATAAATTGACGCATTATTTTTTCCCTTGAGATAAGTCAATGATGATAATTGCAGTGATTCTGATTATTTAAACGAGTAATCTTAGCATTTGCTAGACTAGTATTATTATACGAAAAATGTATGTTGTATGTTTTCACGGGGTCGTTGCTTTTATTATTGATTAACCACTGAATCGCCAATTTGTTTTATTGCTTCAAGTGGCACTTCACCGACTGTGGTAATCTTATGATTTTCAAACGTACGGACATATATATTTATGGCACCACGACTGGAATAAAATCCAGGTACAGGTTGTACTGAGTTTTTAGTAATCGGTTCGATAAATACTGAAACAGTCGCAAGACCATCAGATAAAGCAATATGATCAACCAGCACTTTATCCCCTGTTAGATTTCGTTTCATTTCTATTACTTTTCTGAAGCCAGATGGAAGGTCTTTAATACTCCAATCTAATTCGCCGTCTTTAAGAACTATAGTCTGCAAGTTTGTTGTTTTCCAGTCGTCTTCATTTATTGATTGTTCTGGTTTAATCAATTCTTTACTTATGTCACTATCAATTTCTAATTGAGCAAAAGCAAATTGCTCGATAATTTCATCAGTATCCAAGACAGCAACTTTTAGTAACAATCCAGTGTCCACATGTATCCATAATTTATGGCCATAACGAAGGTTATCTCGTGGCGTGAGTAGAACTGATTGGCATTCATAGCCCGCTACACGCTCCCGATCAACCATAGTGACATGATAATTCTTACTAATATCACTAAACGGTTGTGGCAATAAATCGGGGAAAAATTTTCGGAACCAGCGTTGTTCCGTATATATTTTTTTACTTTCCGGCAAATAACATTTTATTTTGTCATTATTCCGGTAAACAATACGCGGTATTCCATCGAGTACTTCGATTTTCTCATGCTCACCATTTTCATCCACCAAATGTGTAATATGTGATGTTTCCATATGCCGATCTGCATAATAAATAAATGTGCCTTTATAATTATGTGAACGAGGAGCAAGTGCAGTTTTTTTAAGCCAGTCCAGCGCCTCATCAATAGAGGCATCTGGATTCTCGGCATTAACGGGCTGAAGCACACAAAATAGTAATAAAAGCAAAATAAATCTTAAGAAGAAATTTATTTGCCTGGAGACATTAATTTGAATTTTACAGTCTAATTTTAAAGCAGAATTCTTTATCATTGGAGACAAAAAGATATTCTTGTTAACAAGAATGGTTGGAGAATCGGGGTAATTCAACTGTTCTATTGTGTTTAATTCTAAGCTTTGACGGATATCCTAAACTACCTGTCCCGTCGTATAAGAATAGCTTTAGGGTTATTTTTTTAATCATTACAGCGAGTATCGTACGAAGTAAAATAGGAACAGGTATTTTTTTATAGTACTTAACAAAAGAGCCCATACTCGTTACCTACCGCCAAATCTTTCATGCGAGTCAACAACAGGATGCATATAGGACGTATGTCCACGAGTCATTGTACCGGGTGAGAACTCTCTATGAACAAAAAGATAATCATTAATCTCTACAGGCGGATGTTGATAAATTAGGTTTGAAGGAGGTGTCGATACCATAATGGGTGATGTTAGTCGATTACTTTCGATAGTTGATTGATCAGCAACAAAAGTTTGTTGTGGCTCATACGAATATTGCAAACCGAACCAGGCCGTAAACATTGCAATAATTGAAGCGGCAATTGAGTATGCAAAAACTTTATTTCGCGAATACTTAGAATTATTGGCTGCTGGTGCGAGTATGGTTACTTCTGATTCAAGTTGAGCCTTTACTCGGGGTGCAATATTTGTTGCTAGTTTCGTCGACTGTCTTAATGCATCACCAATTAAATGATAAGTTTGCCAGTCTTCATGTAAATCTTCCTGCTTCTTCAATGCCGCAATTATCTTATCTGCTTCTTGCTTTTCAAGTTCTCCATCCACCAATGTAGACACTTCATTCTTCATATCACCACCTTTTGTCTTTACTCGTCCCTAATAAAGGGCGCAACTCTTTAGATATTGCATCGCGTGCACGAAAAATACGTGATCGTACTGTACCAATAGGACAATTCATAATATTAGCAATATCTTCATAACTAAGCCCCTCAATTTCTCTCAAAGTAATCGCTGTGCGTAATTCTTCAGGTAATCCTTTTAAGGTCTGGTTTACTGTTTGAGCAATTTGTTTACTCATCAGTTCACTTTCAGGTGTGTTTATTTCCCTTAAGTTCCCAGCTTCATCTAAATTTTCAGCTTCTTCATTATCAATACCTTGCAACGTAGGTGCACGTCTTCCCTGAGAGACTAAATAATTCTTTGCCGTATTTATACCAATTCGATACAACCAAGTGTAGAAGGCACTATCACCCCGAAATGCGGGAAGTGCCCTGTAAGCCTTAATAAAGGCCTCTTGAGTTACGTCTTCAACTTCAGCCGAGTCACGAATAAATTGTGACAATAGACGTGCTAGCTTTCGCTGATATTTAATTACCAGTAAATCGAATGCTTGCTTGTCTCCGTTCTGAACACGTTCCACCAATCGTTGATCGACCTCCCGATCACCCATACTACTTGGTCCCTGAGCATTTTGAGTTAAAAAAAGATTATAGATTAATTATCTATCAATGTTATTTTTGATGCGGCATATCAGTCACAACAAACAAATAATATAATCTACAACTCTTTAATAATATTTTTATAAGTTTGTTTATGGTACAACAGATCAAGTAAATCTCTCAAAAGAATCTCAGAAACTGCAGGTTACCAGCCTGAGAGACAGCTAATTACAATAATTAGTTCACTTAAATTTTCTTTTAATTAAAAAATTAATGGTTAAAGATACCCGAAAAGGATACATTCTTACATATGATTCCAGTCTGCTATGATTAAACACACTAAATTTAAATATATATTGAATAGAATGCAATCTAAATGCAAAACAAGAATTTTGACACACTGATTATTGGAAGTGGTCTTGCTGGATTTACACTTGCGCTGCATTTAGCACAAGATAAAAAAGTCTGCATCGTAACCAAACTTTCCGTAAATTCAGGTGCCAGCGGATGGGCTCAAGGCGGCATAGCTGCTGCATTATCAAATAACGACTCGCCTGAAAGGCATATGCACGACACACTTCAAGCTGGTGCAGGCTTGTGTGATAAAGAAATCACTTACTTAATCGCTACAAAAGGCCCACAAGTCGTGCAATGGTTAATTGATCAAGGCGTTCAATTTAGTCGTGAAGAAGGAAGCGAAACAGGCTTGCACCTCACCAATGAGGGAGGACATAGTGTACGTCGTATCGTCCATAGTGGCGATACAACAGGTAATGCGATACAACAAACCTTAATTGAGAAAATTAAGAGCCATCATAATATTAAAGTATTTGAACAGCATATCGCTATTGACCTCATTACCAACGAAAAAGGATCCATTCATACCGATCAAAACAATAAACGCTGTTTTGGTGCATATATTCTAGATAAACAAAATGGAAAAGTAGGTACTTTTACAGCACAAAATACGGTTCTCGCAACAGGTGGTGCAAGCAAAGTCTATTTATATACAACTAATCCTGACACAGCAACTGGTGATGGTATTGCTATGGGTTGGCGAGTTGGATGTCGTATTGCCAACATGGAATTTATTCAGTTCCATCCAACTTGCTTATACCATCCCCATGCTAGAACTTTTCTAATTAGTGAAGCTGTCCGGGGTGAAGGCGGCCTGCTAAAGCTTCCCAATGGTGAGCAATTCATGTCAAGACATGACCCACGGGCTGAGTTAGCACCTCGTGACATTGTTGCACGCGCAATTGATTTTGAAATGAAGAAACGAGGGTTAGATTGTGTTTATCTCGATATCTCACATAAATCTTCGGCTTTTCTTAAAAATCATTTTCCTAATATTTACGCACGTTGCTTGGAGCTGGGTATTGATATTACCCAAGAACCTATACCTGTTGTGCCAGCAGCCCATTATACCTGCGGTGGCATTATGACAGATAGAAACGGAAAAACTGATTTAAATAATCTATACGCTATTGGCGAGACGGCTCATACCGGCTTACATGGTGCTAACCGATTAGCTAGCAATTCACTGCTCGAATGTTTGGTCGTAGCACAAGCTGCCGCGCATGAGATTATGAATCTAGCATCTATTCCGTTAACCGATTTTCCAGATTGGGATGAAAGTCGTGTTACAGATGCCGATGAAGAAATTGTTATTTCTCATAACTGGGATGAGCTAAGACGCTTTATGTGGAGCTATGTTGGTATTGTGCGCACTACTAAGCGTTTGCAACGTGCGCAAAGAAGAATAGAGCTGTTACGCGAAGAAATTAATGAATACTATACTAACTTTCGTGTTACCAGTGATTTGCTAGAGTTACGTAATTTGGTTGATACAGCCGACTTGATTGTGCGCAGCGCACAACTACGTCATGAAAGCCGCGGATTACATTTTAGTAAGGACTATCCAGAAACTTTGCCACATGCGAAAGATACCGTATTAAAACGGTAATTGAAAAAACTGCTATTTCTTACGTTTATCACGAACATAGAGAGATCTTGAGTTGCCATCACCGATTTGCCTTTCTTCTATCTCAAAAATATTGATTGCAGCAACCAGTTCACCTAATTTTCTATAGCCATAATTTCTCGGGTCAAAGTCAGGGGCTTGTTTTGCAATATTATTACCCACAGGACCTAGTTGTGACCACCCGCTTTCATCAGATGAAGCGTCCACAGCATTGCGCAACAAACTTACTAGCTTGGTGTCTTGCTTTAATTCACCACTTGATTTCTTAACTATTGCCTGATTTTCATCCGTTTTAACACGCAACACTTCCGTATAAATAAACTTGTCACACGCTGAAACAAAAGCAGATGGCGTTTTTTGTTCTCCAAAGCCATATACTAACAGACCAGCCTCCCTAATTCTTGAGGCAAGTTTAGTAAAGTCACTATCGCTAGACACGATACAAAACCCATTAAATTTGTCTGTGTACAATAAGTCCATGGCATCAATGATCATAGCGCTGTCCGTTGCATTTTTCCCTTTAGTGTAGGCAAACTGCTGCATCGGTTGAATCGAATGTTGTAAAAGCACCTCTTTCCACCCCTTCAATCCAGGTAACGTCCAGTCACCATAAATTCTTTTGACACTCGCCACGCCGTAATTGGCTATTTCCGCCAACAAATCATCAACAATAATTGGCTGAGCATTGTCCGCATCAATTAAAACAGCTAATTTATCTGTATTATTATCCAAACCTAGACCTATTTAATCAAAATACTTTTCTCTACCAAACATGTCGTTATCGGCACAATACTGTTTTGATTGAGCAAGCAGCAGACAGCTATTAACTGAACATCAAGTACATAATCCTAATTAGACTTCTTGGATTGCAAAATTAGGTATTGTGATAGTAAAGGTACAGGGCGACCTGTTGAACCTTTTTCTTTGCCGGATTTCCAAGCAGTGCCAGCAATATCAAGATGGGCCCAGCGATATTCCTTAGTAAAGCGAGATAAAAAACAAGCCGCTGTAATTGTGCCCGCAGCTCGACCGCCAATGTTGGCCATATCAGCAAAATTACTATGTAGTAATTCCTGATAGTCATCCCATAACGGTAATTGCCATGCACGATCTGCTGCTTGTTCTCCTGCACATAATAATTCTTGAGCTAATTTATCATCATTACTGATTATTCCAGTTGCTACATGTCCCAAGGCAATAACACAAGCGCCAGTTAATGTTGCGACATCAATTACGGCCTTTGGTTTGAAACGCTCAGCATAAGTTAACGCATCGCAAAGGATTAAACGACCTTCAGCATCGGTATTTAGAATTTCAATTGTTTGTCCAGACATGCTGGTTACGACATCGCCTGGTTTGGTAGCTTTTCCACTTGGCATGTTTTCAGTGGCAGGTACAATTACCACTAAATTAATAGGCAGCTTCATTTCGGCAACGGCTTGCATTGTTCCCAAAACACTGGCTGCACCACTCATGTCATATTTCATTTCATCCATATCAGGCGATGGCTTTAATGAAATACCCCCGGTATCAAAAGTAACTCCTTTGCCTACTAATACAATAGGTTGTTCTTTTTTAGCTTGGCCTTGGTATTCTAGAACAATTAACTTTGCTGGCTGGTCACTACCTTGAGCTACTGACAACAAGGAACCCATTCCCAGCTTGTCCATATCTTTTTGCTCAAAAACACTAACTTTTAGTTTATGTTTCTTAGCCATATCTTGAGCTTGTTTTGCCAGATAAGTTGGTGTACAAATATTTGGTGCCAGATTTCCAAGATTTTTGGCCAAGCTCATACCATTAGCAATTGCAAGTCCTTGTTCTAAAGCTTGTTTACTAATGTCTAATTGCGCTTGATCATTTATACCTAGCGTAATTTTACTTAGGATCGGTTTTGTATCTTCTGGCTTACTTTTAAGTTGATTAAATTGATAATTATTACTTGTAGCAATGCGTACAATTTGCTGGGTTTTCCACTCTATACCATGATCTTTTACGGGAATATCTGTTAAAAAAATCGTCGCATCATTGCTTCCTGTTTTTTGTAACGTTTTGAAAACTGCGTCTGTGACCGTCAAGAATTTATTATTATTAAATTCTTTATCTTTTCCTAGACCGGCCAGTAATATACGTTTACTCTGTACTCCAGGCACATTATGTAACACTAAGGTGTCTTTGGCTTTACCGTCCATATCACCCTGGCTCAATATTGCTTTTATGTATCCATTTGATGCTTTATCGATAACTTTTGCTGCATCAGATAGTTTCCGTGACTCAAAGATACCCACTACAACACAGGCACCACTCTGTTTTTCTGGGGTTGTTACACTCACTCTGAAATCCACGTTTTACTCCTTTTTATATATTTTGTGTCAATTGTCTCATGCAAAGCATAGAATTAATATCGCTTTTCAATAGACAATTCTTTCATTATTAAATTTTTTGGATACTATAGCATTGCACATGATTGCAAGAAACATTTGCAACATTAACGTGAGCATTAACGTTCTAGGTAATTACTGAATGTAGTACGGAATAAATTTCTGTTATGCTTATCTACTAAAATAACCACTATAAATATCGCATGAACTTGATTATCCAAGGCCTTCAGGTCGAGAATAGCGACTTAAGAGCTATTGCAAAACTTTCCCAAGCAGATCAAATTGAGCGTATTACGAGTCAAGCATTCCGCTTAAAAAATGCCAATCAACATGATCAAATTGCGCAATACTGTACTGAATCAGAGTTAGACTACGCTTTTGTTGACCCAGGCAAGCATTTGTCGGATTTTGGTTTGCTCGCCATGGATATGGATTCCACACTACTGGCGATTGAGTCGATTGATGAAGTTGCTGACATGCACAATATAAAGAAACAAGTAGCTGAGATTACTTTGCAGACAATGCGTGGCGATATTACCTTTGAAGAAAGCATCACAAATCGTACTGCGCTATTAGAAGGGCTTCACCAAGATGCGCTACAAAAAGTCTATGATGAGCGAGTCAAGCTTAGCCCGGGTGCTGAGAAAATGCTAAAACAAGTTAAAGCCGCCAACATCAAAACCATGGTCATTTCTGGCGGGTTCTCTTTTTTTACTGAAAGAATCAAGGCAAAGTTGTCACTTGATTACGCCGCTGCCAATACTCTAGACATTGAAAATGACAAGCTGACAGGTAAGGTTGTCGGAAAAATAATTGGTAAAGAGGGAAAGGCTGAAATTTTAAAACAAGTATGTGAAGAGCTTAGTTTGCAACGAGAACATGTTATTGCAATTGGAGATGGCGCTAATGATTTGGGCATGATGGCAGAAGCCGGTGTTAGTATTGCCTACCATGCAAAACCGATTGTGCAAAAAAATGCGACGTACGCTATCAATTATGTCGGCCTAGATGGGGTAATTAATTTATTCCAAAAGTAATTGTTTCGTACAGGACTAGTGGTCAATAATTTGGCTCATACATTAGTGATTTAATGTGACTATCTAAATCATCAGGCATTTCTTGATCTGTTAGTCCTTCCTTCACTGCAATCTGAAAAACCGCTACAGCAATTGCACGAGATACTTCACGCACACGACTCAGCGCTGGATATATTGCACCTGTTTGTAATTCTTGGTCTGTTACTGTGCCGGCTAATACTTCAGCCGCAGCTAAAAACATATTTTGTGTAATCAAACGAGCCGAACTCGCATAGATACCTAAGCCAATACCTGGAAAAATATAGGCATTATTGCCCTGTGCTGGCTTAAATAATTTATCCTCATAAAGAACGGGATCAAATGGGCTACCACTGGCAAAAATCACACATCCATCACTCCACTTATAAGCTTCTTCAGCTGTGCATTCAGTATTTGATGTTGGGTTTGATAAGGCAATAATTACCGGACGCTCATTAACTGCGGCCATTTTTCGTACAATTTCCTCATTAAATGTTCCTGCCACTCCGGTTGCACCTATGAGCACATCTGGCTTTACTTCGCCAATAGCGTCCACGAAATTACACGGCTTATGCGCATGAGCAAATGGCTTAATACGTGATTTAATGTTTTCAGTCGTCGATACAACAAGCCCTTTCCTATCAATAAACCATAACCTCTCATAGGCTTGTTGCTTGGTTAATCCAGCCGTACAAAAGCCATCAACCATTAATTCAGCAATGCCACCCGCAGCAGAACCTGTACCCAGAAACATGATATTTAAGTCAACAAATCTTTTCTGGGTTAGGCGGCAAGAAGTATAAACACCGGCTAAGGTAACAGCAGCTGTGCCTTGGATATCATCATTAAAGCAGCGAACATCACTCCTATAATGATCTAAGAACCTAAATGCATTGGGTGTTAGAAAATCCTCAAATTGGATTAATGCATTAGGGAAACATGTTTGAGCCGCTGTGACAAACTCATCGACCAGTGTCTGATAGGCATCTCCAGTAATTCTAGGAAAAGGATAGCCAAGATATAACGGGTCGTCACGCAACGACATATTATTGGTGCCCACGTCTAACATGACGGGTATACATTGTGAGGGTTTAATCCCAGCACAAGCTACATATAAAGCAACTTTTCCGATAGGAATTCCCATGCCATTGGCACCAAGGTCACCTAATCCTAAGATTCGTTCACCATCGGTTACAACAATGATACGTATATCGTCTTCTGGCCAATTTTTTAATATTGAAACAATGTCGCCACGGTCTTCTGGGGTGATATACAACCCTTGCGGCTTTCTAAAAATATGTGCAAATTCTTTGCATGCCTCACCCACTGTTGGCGTGTAAACCAATGGCATTATTTCATCCATATTATCAATCATGGTGCGATAGAAAAGCCGCTGATTACGTTCAAGCAAAGCATTCAGAAAAATATATTTCTCAATATCGCTGGTTTTATTACGCATACTACCCAGAACACGTTGTTTTTGTTTGTCTATGTCTGCAACATCATAGGGCAACAATCCACGTAAACCGAGTTGTTCACGTTCTTCGCGCGTAAAAGCTGTTGATTTAGTGCTTGCAGGATCAAGTAATATTGCTTTTCCATGTAACTCTTTCATTTGCAATCTCATCTCCAAATAGATCTTGCTTTAATTAATCTATTTACAACATAGTTGGACTTCTAGAACTGCGAAAGTTAAACTTGCAACCTTTGTTTACTTTTTCGACCCAATCTAAACGGTTAGCGTTTTAACTGTTTCATGAAAAATATCTTTCTTAATCTTAAGAATGATAAAGAAAGTTCGTCAATTATTACACAGGAATAATGATCAGTTTAACCACCCATACATTTAAAAACGCCTTAAAAAACTATGAGCCAATCTCCTTTCCCAACACCTGATCCAAGTCGATATTCAGAAGAAGATGTCGCGCAACTCGTACATGTGTTTTATGCCAAAGCTAGAAAAGATCCCTCCCTCGGACCAATTTTTGAAGAGCATGTGCAGGACTGGGATGCACACTTTGTACAAATGACAAATTTCTGGTCAGCACAATTACGTGGTACGAGCCGTTTTCGTGGTGCCCCTATGCCTAAGCATATCGTATTACCAGAACTCTCAGCCGAACTATTTGAACGCTGGTTACAACTTTTTCAAGAAACAACACTCGAATTAGAAAACCTAGACCTTCAACTTCACGCTGACACAGTCGCCAAATTTATTGCTAGTAGACTATGGCAAGGTTATCAAATGAGTAATTACCCGGACAAACAACCTGTTGCGCTGAAGATTTCGTAATAAAGCATCGAATGATCTTGACAAGATTGTTTAATTACACCATTATCGCTCCCGAAAATGACATTGTGGAGAGGTTAGGCGTTAATATTTAATGCTGTCAGGTGATGCAAAAAGCACAAGTTTAGGGCCCGTTTCTGCTGCAATCTGATATAATCTTCCCCGGTTACATACTGTAAATAATTAGACTGTTCCATGCGCCCGTAGCTCAGTTGGATAGAGTACTTGGCTACGAACCAAGGGGTCGTGGGTTCGAATCCTGCCGGGCGCGCCAATATTAAATCAACTCTGCTTGATATATGGGTCCATTTAATTAATAAGTTGTAACGTGTTGCGAATATCCAAAATGGCCAAGTAGCTCAGTTGGTAGAGCAGAGGACTGAAAATCCTTGTGTCGATGGTTCGATTCCGTCCTTGGCCACCAAATTTAAGTATAAGCAATTGCTTATTGTAAGACCTAACTTATGTGACTTT
>JAOULU010000243.1 GCA_029881855.1 Nitrosomonas sp.
TAGCGCCTCTTCTTTTTCTTCAGACTTAGCCTTGCCTTTAGTCTTACCTACACTTTTATTTTTTTCTTCTTCTGCTGCTGCTTTCTTCTCAAACATGCGTGTTATCTGCCACTGTTGTGCAATGGAAAGAATATTGTTACAGAGTGAATAAAGCACTAGCCCAGAAGGGAAAAAGAAGAAGAAAATGCTAAATGCAACAGGCATAATCTGCATTACTTTCGCTTGTATAGGGTCAGTTGGTTTTGGGCTGAGTTTAGACTGAACCCACATAGATATACCCATTATCACAGGGAGTACATAATATGGGTCAGGTACAGACATATCCGTTATCCATAACGCCAAAGGTGAGTAGCGTAACTCAACAGCAGCTAATAATGTCCAGAACAAAGCGATAAATACTGGGATTTGAACCAGAATTGGTAAGCAGCCACCCATTGGGTTAATTTTTTCCGCTTTGTAAAACTCCATCATAGCCTGGTGCATGCGTTGGCGATCACTGGCATATTGTTCACGTATGCGTTGTAACTTAGGTGTTACCACACGTAACTTAGCCATTGAGCGGTAGCCTGCTGCAGATAACGGGAAAAATATTAGTTTGACCGTTAATGTTAGGAGAATAATTGCAATACCCCAGTTGTCTACATAAGAATGATAGAAAGAAAGTAGCGTGAATAATGGCACAGCCAGTATTGTTAACCAGCCATAATCTACTGTTAGATCGAGTCCTGGGGATAGTTCGGCCAGTTTCTTTTGTTCTTGTGGGCCGGCATAGAATGGCATAGTGATGCTTTTTATTTGTCCTGGTTCAATAGCGCCTACTGGTGCAATAACACCGGCTGTATATTGGTTATGATCTAAGCGTTTGGCGTAATACTCACGAGGGGTTCCCTGTTCAGGTAGCCAGGCGGTTAGAAAATAGTGTTCGAGCATTGCTATCCAGCCATTATCGGCATTTGTGGGATACTTAGCTTTATTCTTGTCCAGGTCAGAGAAATGTATTTTTAAGAATTTATCTTCTTCAGTGTAGAGTACTGGCCCCGTGTACGAATGTGACAAAAATCCTGTGCCAGTCGGTTTGTTTTGATCCCGTAACATTTGAAAGTATGAGAACGGCATAACCGTGGTATCACCATGATTAACAATCTCAAATTCAACATCGATAACATATTTCCCTCGATGGAAGGTGTAAACTTTCTCAATTTGTAGGCCATTAGCATCTGGGGCACGTAGTCGCACGACGACTTTATCTTCGCCGGGAGCCAGTTCATAGTTGTATGCATCTGAATCGACAGTGTATTTTGTTTTGTGGCTAGGTAATCCATCGCCAATTAAACCAGATTGTGCAACATGAAAACGAGTGGCTTGATCAAGTAATAGTGTGTATGGTTTACTTGCATCTTCTCTAGCAGGATGTTCGACCAGACCAAGTTGGCGTATATCGCCGCCAGCTGTATCGATTTCAACAACAACCATATCTGTTGTAACCTGAATCTTTTCACCAATATCCAATAAGTTAGGCGTTATGTGCGAATTGGTGCCCTCTATTCCGGTTACAAAGTCAGACTCTCCTGTTGAAGCGGCGAGTTCATCGCCAGGGACTGGCAATGGGTCATGACGTTGATTGGTGTAATTTGTTGTTGCGCCAGGCGTTACTTGGGGAGCTGTAGAGTTTAGCTCTTGTCGCCATGCTTCCCATAGAAACAGTAATGAAGTAGATAGAATAATAATGAGTAGAAGTTTTTTCGTTTCCATTTTGATCTGATCAAGTTAGTTTTTCCGACAACAATATCTTCGAGCTATTTTGCAGTGTTATTTTATTGTCAATATTCTATGAATAGACACGGTGTGTGGCTTAGTATCTAAATCAACATGTTTGTTAGGGGACGGGTTCATAACCACCTTTGCCCCAAGGATTACACCGCAGTATACGCCAGATACTTAGCCGCATTCCACGCAAGAACCCATGTTTAGCTAGGGCTTCGCAAGCGTATTGTGAGCAAGTTGGGCTAAAACGACAGGAAGGCGCCAGCAACGGGCTAATGCAGTACTGATAAAGTTTAATCAAGCTAATAACTAACCGTGACATTGCTGTATCTTAAGCATGAGCGATTTAATTTCAGTGGTTAGACGCAACGAGTCGATCTTGGTGATCGGATGCCGCAATCGTATTACCCAGTCCATATTTTTTAATTTTTCGTTTCGATGGTTCATGCGAAACGTCTCCCTCAATATACGCTTAACTCGATTTCGATTTATAGCAAGGCGTTCTACTTTTTAGCAACAATAAGCCCTAATCTAGAATGGGTAAGATTATTGGGTTTTGCATACACATGAAAGAAATCGCTACGGGCCTGACACTGAAAACGAATTACCGCAGTAAACTCTTCTGCTTTATGTAATCGGTGACTTTTTGGCAGGGAATGAGTTTTTACAAAGCTAATAATAGATTTTTATATCCAGTAAATTTTAAACACCCAGTCGAGTGCGTCCTTTGGCTCGGCGTGCCCTAATAATTGCCGCGCCGCTACGTGTTTTCATGCGTACAAGAAAACCATGTGTACGCCTTCTTTTTATAACTGAAGGCTGATAAGTGCGTTTCATCTCTCTCTCAATTCATTAGTCAATAGAACCGACTATTACAACCCGTTATGGGGTCTGGTGTCAACTGCAATTTTTGCGGTGATTTAGGGTGTCTTGATTTAAATGCTTTAGAAATAGTTATATCGCCATTTAACTGGTTGATATGTCGATAGTAAATTTGTTTGTAGGTTGCATTTTATGGGATGTCGAATTACACTGCACGCAGTTTAAAATAATTAAGGGGAAATTTGTTAATTCTGGGACAAATAAGCTGATGAATCAGATTGACTCGGCTATTTCTTAAGCAATAAGTAAGCTGTTCAACCTAAAAGATGGGTGATTTTGCTGGCCAGGTTTTAATTTGCGAATTAATGGGTATTTCCTTAATGTTTTATTAATATGTTTTTTGGAGAAGAAAAATAATGAATTTGACTGCAACGGTGGACCATCGGATACAGGATCGTCGTCAAGATATTTCATTCTT
>JAOULU010000244.1 GCA_029881855.1 Nitrosomonas sp.
CACAAAAATATATAACCGAGAGACAGGGGAAATAAGTTATGGCCGTATTCCACCGGGTTCTGTTGTGGTTTCTGGAAACTTGCCTGCGGCAAATAAAGAATACAGCCTTTACTGTGCGGTTATTGTTAAACAAGTGGACGCCAAAACACGCTCGAAGACAGGAATTAATGAATTGCTACGTGGTATCTGATTGCTGATATTGCTGCATCTATAGAAATAAAAATCCCTGTATCAGTAAGATATAGGGATTTTTTTCTCGCAAGAAACGGTTAAAACTGTGATTAGTTTTAAATTATTTCAAGGTGACTTGATTATCTAAGTTTTTCACGCCGTCAACAATCCAAGTGTGCATCGCTAAGCGGGTGATTTGATTTTTATTGTTAACGGTGCCACTCAGTAGCACTTCTCCATCGTTAACTTTTATATCTACATCGATCCCCTGTAAATCCGGATCACTGTGCAGCGCGTAGGTTATTCGGGCGTAAATTGTAGAGTCATCGTAAACCACACCAGGTGGCGGTGTTACCCATGATTCATGAGTGCTTTCAGCCCAATTGCCGCAGCCAGTTAATGCTAATGCACTCATGATCAGGATGACTAAGCTAAATAATTTATAACGATTAAGCATGTTATTTTTCCTGTCAGAATTATCTTGAACTTGAATCATAACGCTGCAAGCAGGGTATAGACAAGTCAAAACAAAGAATAATCCTATTCCAGGACAGCTTCCTGGCGACTACTTAAATCGTTATAACTGTGGCAGCTAATCGACTACAATGATGCGATCAATCTTCATTATGGCTATCTGCATCGAAATCTTCAAAATCACTCGGTGCATATGCAGATGGGACAGGTTTGTCCATCAAGTGTCCGTCAGGTGTCCTTCTTGGCTCACCACAGGCAGTAAGGGCCAATGTCGCTATCGCAGCAGCTAAGAGTAAATATTTCATTTTGATTTCCTTTTAAATTTATAATGAGGGGATCCCTCAAGCTATTTTAATTATATAAACTCACATATTAATAGGATATCAGATTATCCAATGGCGCGAGTTGATATCAATCAATCTTGTATAAACTATTGGATTCTTTTTTGTAAAAAAGCGTGTACTTGACCGGACAAATCTTTGTCTAAACAATTAAATGTTTCGATTTCAAAGTTGTTCATGCTGCGTAGCCAGGTTAACTGTCTTTTTGCCAATTGGCGTGTTGCTGCAATCCCCATAGCAAGCATTTCAGAATGATTTACTTGATTATCCAAATAATGTAGAACTTGTCGATAGCCCACACAACGCATAGAAGGTGATTCGCTGGTTAGGTCAAATTTTTTGCGGATAGTTTTGACTTCATCAATCAGGCCATCTGTAATCATGGTTTCGAAGCGTTGTGCAATTCGTTTATGTAGGATGCTACGGTCACTGGGTTGTAATGCAAGGTTAATGACTTGATAAGGAAGGTTGGTTTGAGTAGGTATCTTAAGGATTTCAGACATTGGTTTGTTAGTGAGATAGCAAACTTCTAATGCACGTTGGATACGCTGGCTGTCAGTCGGTTTAATACGTGCAGCACTCTCTTGATCTAATTCACTAAGTTTTTTATGCATGGCAGGCCATCCGAGCTCATTGGCTATTTTGTCGATGGAAAGCCGTAAATTGTTATCAGCAGCAGGCAAAACCGAGAGTCCTTCGCGAAGCGCACGAAAATAAAGCATGGTGCCGCCCGTGAGTAAAGGAATTTTATTACGTGCTGTGATTTCTTGCATTGCATTGTGTGCATCGCTACAAAATTGTGCCGCAGAATAACGCGCATCGGGGTCAATTAAATTAATCAAATGATGGGGTGTTTTAGCCAAGGATTCTTGATCAGGTTTGGCAGTACCTATGTCCATATAACGATAAACTTGCGCAGAATCTACACTGATAATTTCAACAGGAAAATGCTCGGCCAAATTCATGGCGACCTGGCTCTTTCCACTGGCAGTTGGACCCATTAAGAAAATAGCGGGGGCTAGGTTTGTCTGGTTCTGCATAAATAGGGAATAGGGAAATTTACAAGCTGATTGACCGAAAGTTGCTGTATTATGCTCGTTTTTTAAGACCGAATAGTCATTGGAAATTCGGAAAAACTCGGCTAAACTCCATAAAACTAAACTTATAGCAGGTATATACCGTTGAAAATTTTTGCAATTTTAGTATTTCTCTTTATATTATATAGCTTAGGGTCTGCGCTGTATTATATGTTTAAAGATAAGGGTCAATCGACTCGTATGGCTAAATCTTTAGGTGTGCGTATCGGCTTATCCATGGCATTATTTATCATTATGATGGTGTATTCGCGTCTAGAGATGATGTCATAGTTAATACAATTTAGCATGGCGGCTATCTGATACAAATCAAATTCAGAACAATTCGGCGTTACTCACCTTAATGCTTAATCGGCTTACGTTATAACCCACAATGACGCTAATCAAAGATGTGGTCGTGATTGGTGCTGGGGCAGCAGGTATGATGTGTGCTATCGCAGCCGGTAAACGAGGACGTTCGGTTTTAATGGTTGATCATGCCAAAAAATTGGCCGAGAAAATCCGTATCTCAGGTGGAGGGCGTTGTAATTTCACCAATCTACAGACCAAACCAGAGAATTTTCTTTCCGCTAATCCACATTACTGTCGTTCTGCGCTTGCACGCTTTACACCGCAAGATTTTATAGCGTTAATCGAAAAGCATGCGATTCGTTATCATGAAAAGAAATTAGGTCAGTTATTTTGTGATGGTGATTCACAGCAGATCATTGACATGTTGCTCAGTGAATGTGAAGCGGTTGGTGTAGTCAGGCAAATGCCTTCTCAGGTATTGGCGGTTGATTATGAAGCCGGTGATGGTGATTCAAATTCGCGTTGTTTTGTATTGAGAACTGAACGTAACACTATTGTGGCACGCGCTTTAGTTATTGCTACAGGCGGGTTATCTATCCCACAAATTGGTGCCAGTGCATTCGGTTATCAAATTGCCAAGCAATTTAATATTAACGTCACAGCATTACGTCCTGCACTGGTAGG
>JAOULU010000018.1 GCA_029881855.1 Nitrosomonas sp.
CATAATCATGCCAGTATAGTGTCGTAGGCATATTTGTTATTTATTTGTTTTTGATGGAAGGAAGAAATAGTATAGCTTATAGCTTTCGATAAATTTCAGTTCAATTACTAGAAAAAGAGAGGTTTTTATGACGCGTCAGTTAATAAACTCAGGCTCAACGTTTGAGCAGGAAATTGGTTATTCACGTGCTGTTGTTGCCGGAGATTGGGTTATGGTTTCCGGGACGACTGGATTTGACTACAGCAAAATGACTATTTCTGATGACTTATTGGAGCAAGCAGAACAATGTTTTCAGAATATTCAAATGGCATTAAATGAGGCGGGTTCAAGTCTGAAAGACGTGGTACGTGTAACCTATGTATTCCCGAATGTAGATGATTTTCCCAAATGTTGGCCAGTTATGCGTAAATATTTTGGCGATGTGAGACCCGCTGCCATGATGCTTACAGCGGGCCTATCAGACCCCCGCATGAAAATAGAAATTCAAGTGACTGCTTATTGTAATGCCGATACATGATGTGACAATTTAAACTTTCGTGAGGGGTTTTTTTCTTAGAAATATTGATACATTAGATAAGCCCATCCAGAAGCAAAAAGAATGAGGCCAAAAATTACGAGTTTCTTCATGTGATTGAGTCCTTATTGTTAGGTGTAAATTAGTTCTTGTGGTTTAAAGAAGCTAAGAAAAGCCCAGTTAATTCATGGGGCAAATTAGAACGTATTCAGTACTTGGTCGTCAAGTACTATGTAGTGTCTTTAGGGGTATGAGCGATAAGAGTTATTACTCAGAAAGTTTTTTAAATAAAGTGGTTATAAAGAATCAATGTGTTTATATACTAATTTAACACAAGCTAGGTTTAAGTGTGTTTAGCCATATCTCACGTTTATGGTCAAAGGATATGGTTGCGTGTGCGGGGCTTGTTGATGGTAGTTTTGCTAGTTTTATAGATTCGAGATCTAGTTTTTTCTGTACAAACTGCTTGAAGCATGCTTCCGCTTTACTACCATTAAAAAAGATATGTGTGATTTTGTTGTGGGTGTGTAAGAAGGATTGAAAATCATTGGTGGTTTGTGTGCGAGTTTCAATCATTGTGTCTAAGCTGCCTTTACGTTTGCAAGATTGTAGTACATCCCACAGTGCAATATGCGTGGCATGTAAGGCCTGTATTTTCTCTTCATAGGAAACTGCGGGGTCGAATTTTAATAGTTCAGCCATAATACGCCAGAAAGCATTGCGTGGATGTGCATAATATTGGTTAGCCAGTAATGAGGCCTCTCCGGGCATGCTACCTAGTATTAAGATCTTAGCTTTGCTGTCTGCAATGGGTTTGAAGCAATAGATATAGGCCATGTATCATGCTGATTCGAGGAAGAGGTGTTAGGACACATCTAAATAATAATGTCGAATGGGCTTTAGTGCGTAATCCAGTTCGTAGACGAGTGGCCGGCCAGTTTTCATGGATAGTTTCATCACTTGTTTGGGGGACAAGTTATCCAATTCCATCATGAGTGTTCGTAGTAAATTTTTATGTGAAACAATGAGTACACACTTACCTTGTTGTATTTCGGGTCGAATAGTTTTTTGCCAATAGGGTAGTAGTCGCGCATGGGTCTGTTTCATACTTTCACCCAGTGGTAAGTTTGTTTTATCGATGACGGCATAGCGGGCCTGGTTTCCTGGGGAACGCGGGTCGTCGGAGTCTAAGTAGGGTGGAGCGGCATCAAATTGTAATTGTGTGCTAAGTACAGGCCAGATTCCAAACTTCTTGATAGCTGGCCAGCGCCGCATACCTTCAAGTGCGCCATAATGACGTTCATTTAAGCACCAATGTTCTTGTATAGGCACTTTATCAAGCGCCATCATTGATATGATAGTTTGCAGCGTGTCTGTTGAGCGTTGTAGTGTGGATGAGAAGCATTTATCAAATGTGAAGCCAGCTTGTTTAAGTAATTGTGCGGCATGTTCAGCTTCTTGTTTTCCTTTAGGGCTGAGTGCTGCATCACTCCAGCCGGTAAAGATCTTGTCTCGATTCCAGATGCTCTGTCCATGCCTTAGCAATACCAGTTGGGTGGTTTTTTGTTGTTGAGGCATGGAGATGCTTTTAAGTTTCAACGTTTAGATGAGGCTGTAGAGGATTCATGCCAAATGCATGTTAATGCTTCCCATAAGCTACTACGCAATGTTTTAAGATACAGCGTATTATCACTTAAGCCATTGACTAAGCGTCTCTGTGCTTTTCCCAGGTTGTGGTAGGGCATGCTCATAAAAAGATGGTGTGTGGCATGGTATCGTAGTCCAACTGGTGCCCATAAGGGGGTAATAAAAATGTTGCCAGGTACATTGATGGAGTCCAGATATTGTTCAGCAAAACTCATTTTTTCTTTGCCAGGATTACGATAGGTATGCGCGGCAAGTGTGCGTAGAGAATTAAGGATGAAAACAGCTAAAGTAATGAGGTACCAAAGTATAAGTACCGAATAGGGAAAAAATCCAGATAGTGTCAACGCAATAATTACAAAGGCAAAAATGCAGGTGGCTGCTTCTTGCTGGCGCCAATTGTGATCACTGCGAATGGCATTTGCGGCGCGCCTGTAAGTGGGATCAATGGTGAGCGATGAGGCGCGTTCCCAAACAATTTTCTGTAGCGGTGGAAATAAATAAGATAAGGGTGTTAACAATAGAAAGCGTATAACCAACAAAACAGGCAAAAGAAATGACAATAAAATATAGCCCACTATTTCTATTGGTTTCTTGGTTGCAAAGGGGATATATTCGCCATCTTTGCTAGTGCCATACACGTCTGGTTTATGGTGCTCGTTATGTACGCCATCATAGGTGAATGACGGCACCATTAGTGGTATGCCGCAGATGAGATTCCAGGCCAGGCGAAAATTTTTAAATGTACCTTTTCTTAAATGTGCCAGTTCATGTACAAAGATGGCTGAGCGATAGAAAGCCAGTACAGCAACGACATAGGCGACTATTTGCCAGAGAGAAAACAAAGGTGAGTTTAGCGCGGTGAAATATGCCGTCCAGCCTAATGAAATATGAAATAAAAAGTCTGTCCAGTAAATCCAGGGATTAGGTGTCATTAGGTCACGTACTAGATTATGTGCCTCGTTGAATGGGAACTCTGGTATGGTATTTTCTTTTTGGGTTGAAGATGGTGTTTCTGTCACGTTAGAGCCTCGTTACTTTGTCTGTTAACTACCAGCAGGATTTAATATGCTCCATAATTAGTTGATTGGTTTTTTCGTCAGTTTTATTAATATATCCCAGATTAGGAGCAGCAGGCCAACCTGCATCAATAAATTCCTTGTTGGCAAATTTTTTGGTTTGCGCATAGCGTGGAATGATATGAAAATGAACGTCTGGATCAACCATCATCAACATCAGGTAGTTGAGTTTGTCATTTTTGAAGGCCTTTGTCAGAGAAGCCTCCATCTGTTTTGTCACAATATGTAATTCTGTAAAGCTAGCAGGACTGAGTTCAGAGAACGCTTGTGCCGGTTCATGTGCAGCCAATACTAGCGCCCCAAGCGTTGCTTGTGCTGGACGCAGTAAAACCGTCCAATACTGAAATTCTTGAATAACAGTATGCGGTGCGCCAAATTTGCGCATGGTGGCATTAAGTATTGGTTTGTCCATTAGTTTAACTGTTTTTTTCAGTGTTTTGGTCAGTAAAAAGCATACCTGCCTTTGCCAGGTCTTCAATAAAATCAATCTCGCACCAGCGATAACCGGCAACTGAACATGAATTAACCAAATGTTCGTCAGCCAGTTTATCTATGATCGAAAGATACCAGGATTTTAACTCAGCTGGATGTCGCAATGCAGATTCAATGGCTGAGCTGAAAAGTTCTGGTCCTTGATCTCGAAAATAAATCATTCCAATAGATTCTGCGTTGATTTGGTCAGTAGGTATTATCTTGCTGACCTGTTTGACCCAATTGTCAGCATCCAGCTGGACTTTCATGTCATCAGAATCATAGGCGTCTTTGTAATCCACGCTGAGTGTGATGGGTGCTGATTTTGAGCTCAATACCTGGGTGATTAGAGTAGGCTCAATCAGTGTGTCGCCATTTAATAACAGAAAATCACCATCCATAATAGGTCGTGCTAGCCAACAACTGGCCAGATTGTCTGCAACTTCATAAAATGGATTGAAGAGTATTGTGATTTTGGGGTGATCGGCATATTGCTGTTGTAACAATGTCTCAATCAAATCAACATGAAAACCCGCAATAATCGTAATATCATCAATGCCAACTGATAGCAGGGCGTCAATTTGCCAAGCAATTACAGGCTTATCTGAAACGGGTAATAAACATTTTGGGGTGTTTTCTGTAAGTGGTAGAAGGCGTCGACCTTGCCCGGCGCTTAGGATAATAGCCTTTACAGGCCGTGAGATATTTGAAGTTGTCATATACCCTGTTTTAAATTGAAACTAAATGGAAATGCCGCTCATACGTCTTAATGCTTCAACAATTATTTTTGTTTCTTGTAAAAAATTTTCTATTTGTGTCATGGTGTTGCTGCGCCCCAGGCTAATGCGAACCGCACAGCGCGCTAACATGGGGTTAATCTGCATGGCTTCAAGTACATGACTTTGTCCGGGATTAACGCTGGAACATGCCGCGCCACTGGCAACAGCAAACCCTATTTTATCTAATTTAACGACCAAAGTATCGCCTTCGATATCTGGCAAAGCGAAATAACAAGTATTGGGAATACGTGCAACTTCTGCGCCAAAGATGGTGGCGCCCATATCAATTAAGCCGTGTTCCAGATGATCGCGAAGTGCAGAGACATGCGCGGCGGTTTCATTAGTGCGTGACTTGGCTAACTCGCAGGCCTTGCCAAAGCCAACAATAGCGGGCACATTTTCTGTGCCGGAACGTAACCCATTTTCATGACCGCCACCATAAATCAGTGGTTTTAATAATAATCGTTTATCCACAATAAGTGCGGCGGCTCCTTTGGGGCCATAAATTTTGTGTGCGGACAGTGTCATGGCGTGAACTTTAAGTGCAGTAAAATCGACGGGTATTTTGCCGAGTCCTTGTATTGCATCAGTATGAATATAAGCATTTTCTGATCGAGCCATCTCAGCAATTGCAGTGACATCCTGGATCACGCCGGTTTCATTATTTGCCAGCATGACGGAAACTAGCGCAGGTTTTTGCTCAGTTATGGTTTTGTTTGCCGCATTGAGATCAATTTGCCCTTGTTGATTGACAGTAAGCCGATGCATTGTCCAGCGTTCACTAACTCGACGCGCTAATTCTTGCGTTGGTTTCAAAACACAAGGGTGTTCAATGGCGCTAATTAAAATATTGCTGGGTTTTAGGTTATCTGCGGCACCACGAATAAACAAATTATTGGCTTCCGATCCGCCGCTGGTAAAAATCACCTGGGTGGGCTGTACGCCAACGGCAGCAGCTACTTGCGTACGCGCCTTATCAATCGCGCGCCGGGCCGTAATGCCAAGAGCGTGACGGCTGGATGCGTTTCCGTATTCCTGCTGGAAATAAGGCAGCATGGCTTCCATAACAGCGTCATCGACGCGAGTAGTGGCGTTGTGGTCAAAATATACGGGGGTCATCGATGGTTGGTTTTGTTAAAACTCCTTAATTTTAACTGTTTTTTGTCAATTGAATCTAATTTCTTAATTCTCGATCATAAAC
Organism: Nitrosomonas sp.; assembly: GCA_029881855.1. Lineage (GTDB taxonomy): Bacteria > Pseudomonadota > Gammaproteobacteria > Burkholderiales > Nitrosomonadaceae > Nitrosomonas. Next base: position 5,689 of record JAOULU010000018.1, read on the forward strand.
TTATTTTTTAGGCCGGAGCTAATGTGTAGGCTATATAATTGTTTTGTTTATGGAAGAGGAATTTTGTGAGTTATTGGCTAATCAGGAGGCATTTGATTGGTGTGTCTGAGTGTTCTGGCAAGGTGGCCTGTCATAGGTTATTTGGTTTCTAGGAAGGATTAAGTAGATTTTGTGCCTAATGACTGATTTATTGGTATTTCAATATTCAACCGGTACAGGGTCGAGGCTTCGCCATAAATACCAGGTGGCTACCGATCGCCAGGGTTGCCATGCTTTGGCTACTTGGCAGATGGTTTTTTTATCCATAGGTTTGTTGTCATTATAGTGTAGGCTGATTGCGCGTTGTAGCCCGATGTCGTCCAGCGGCAAGACGTCTGGTCGTAACATATGAAATATGAGAAACATTTCCGCTGTCCAGCGACCAATACCTTTAACTTGTGTGAGTTGAATAATTAAAGCTTCATCATCCATTTCTTCCCAAGTAGCTTCATTCAATGTGCCATTCATAAAATGCCGTGCTACGTCTTGTAGGTAAGTTATTTTTCTATGAGACAACCCGCAGTTACGCAGTAGGTTTTTATCCGTGCAAGTGATGTTGTGTGGTGTGACATCTGTTAGAGCGATTAATACTTTTTGCCAAACGCTTTCCGCAGCTTTTACCGAAATTTGTTGGCCTACTATGGAGCGTGCCAGTGTAGTAAATGCATTGCCGTGAGAGTTGAGTGTGGCGCCATCAAATTGTCGAATAATCTGGCGCATGGTTACATCACGTGTGGATAACGCTTGTGTTGCTTGTTTCCAATATTCTGGGGTCATTTTAATCGTTAAATTTTTTTATCTAATAAAAAAGTATGTATTTTTTATGCGGTTGAGGAGTTAAATTAATAGTTTACCTTTAAATATCCATCTATCTATCTTATTTATTTAGGTATATTTTATTTTAAATTAGTTATTGGTTGTGTGCGGTTTAAGTCTTTGTCATAGCAATAAAAATATCCTTATTCCTACTTGACGAGTGTGTTTTTTTTAATTAAAGTGGGGAAAAGTAGGAAAAAGTGGGGGAGAGTGGAGCGAAATTGATTTTTCCCTGTAAAAATATGAGGAGACAACATGTTTCGTGGCGTCACGCAACTCAGTCTGGATGCAAAAGGTAGGCTTGCAATACCGGCGCGATACCGTAGCGTACTGATGTCTTCTTGCGAAGGGCATTTAATTGTCACCGCAGATCCTTCAAAGTGTTTGTTAGTTTATCCCCAGCCTGAATGGGAACCCATTGAGAAGCAGATTAATGGTCTTTCCAGTTTTGATCCCAGAATGCGTCGTTTGCAGCGTTTACTTGTTGGTAGTGCCAGCGATGTAGATATGGATAATGCCGGGCGTATTTTGGTTACGCCAGCATTACGTAAATTTGCGGGCTTGTCAAAGGAGGTTGTGTTGGTAGGTCAAGGCGCAAAATTCGAGTTGTGGGATGAAGCGCAGTGGGACTTGCAAATTGAGGATGCGTTGGCATTTAAGGACGGCGATATGCCGCCAGAATTAAACGGATTTTCGTTGTAATAAAGTGGTGATGACGCACAATGCACATTACAGTTTTATTACAAGAGGCAGTGGATGCGCTGGCAATCAAGCCAAATGGCATTTATGTGGACGGCACATTTGGGCGGGGAGGCCATAGCCGATTAATACTGTCTAGGTTAGGTGAAAACGGTCGGTTAATTGCGTTTGATAAAGATCCGGTTGCTGTTGAAGCGGGTCGTGCGATTAAAGATGAACGTTTTTGTATTGAGCATGGGGACTTTTCTCAAATGCAGCGGTTGTTGCAAGCTAAGGAGATTTGTCATGTTGATGGTGTTTTATTAGATTTAGGGGTGTCGTCACCGCAATTAGAAGAAGCTTCACGTGGCTTTAGTTTTCGTTCTGATGGGCCTCTTGATATGCGAATGGATACGAGTCGTGGACAGACAGCTGCGGAATGGATTGCGTTGGCTTCAGAGATTCATTTACAAAAGGTTATAAGAGATTATGGCGAAGAACGGTTTGCTAGGCAGATTGCAAGAGCGATTATTGTGGCAAGGGCGCGGCAATCTATTGTTACCACATTACAACTTGCCGAGATTGTCGCCTCGGTCGTACGCTCGCGTCAGCGTCAGCGGGAAAATAAGCAGCATCCGGCGACGCGCACTTTTCAGGCGATCCGGATTCATGTCAATCAGGAGCTTGAGGAGCTGTCGTTAATCCTGCCGCAGTGTGTGGAGTTATTGAATCCGGGCGGTAGGCTGGTGGTAATAAGTTTTCATTCATTAGAAGACCGGATAGTTAAACGTTTTATGCGTGCAGCGTCAAATGCAGATGAATTGCCGCGAGGCTTGCCATTAAGGGAAAAGGAGATTCAGCGGTTTAGTAAGCAAAAATTAAAATTGATTGGTAGAGCAAAACGCTCTAATGAGGAAGAAGTGGCGGCAAATATACGTTCCAGGAGTGCTGTGATGCGTGTTGCGGAACGAATTTCGTTAGATGGGTGAATTAAATGTTCAAATTGAACGTTTGTTTGGCTTTTGTGCTGGTTATATGCGCTTTGGGAGTTGTGGCTGCCCAACATAAGGCTCGCAAGATTTTTGTGATGCTAGAGCATGAGAAGGCGCTTGCGCAACAAATAGAGGTTGATTGGGGCAGGTTGCAATTGGAGCAAAGTACGTTGGTGATGCATGGGCGTATTGAAAGAATTGCAAAAGAGCAGCTGGATATGAAGATGCCGCTTGCAACGCAAGTGCAAATAATTTCGGTGAGGAAAACAACTGATTTGCCGGATATGGATGGAGTGCTCAAACCATGATAAATAATCAAACAAAGCAAATAGAGTTGCCGGCATGGCGTTCTTTTTTGCTGTTTAGTGTGTTGGCACTTAGTTTGTTTGGTTTGGTTGGGCGGGCTATGTATTTGCAGGGCATGAATAACAATTTTTTGCAGGAAAAAGGAGCGTTGCACTATAGCCAAGTCGTGGAGATGAATGTGAGTCGCGGCATGATCACTGATCGGCATGGCGAAATATTGGCAATTAGCTCGCCGGTAGCATCAGTATTTGCAGATCCGCAATTAATAGAAATAACGCATGAGCAATTGGAGCGGTTATCTGGTCTTCTTGAAATGGATGTTGAAGATGTTGAGCGTCGGCTCAATAGGGAGCATAGTCGTTTTGTTTATTTAAAACGCCAGGTGTCGCCAAATGTTACTGAAAAGATTGTCGGCTTAGGTATACAAGGTATTTATCTAAAAGATGAATCCAAACGTTATTATCCAGCGCGTGAAGTAACCGCTCATGTATTAGGCTTTACAGATATTAATGATAAGGGCCAAGAAGGTGTGGAGTGGGGTTGGGAGGAAACGCTTGCAGGTAAATTAGGCAGCCGTCGTGTTATTAAAGATAGAAAAGGACGGATTGTTGAAGATGTGGAAAATATTCGTTTACCAAGACAGGGACAAGACGTTGCTTTGTCGCTGGACAGTAAAATTCAATATCTTGCGCATCGAGAATTAAAGCGGGCCGTTGAAGATAATCAAGCTAAATCTGGCAGTATCGTTGTATTGGATGCCCAAACGGGAGAAGTGCTGGCGCTCGCCAATTTGCCCGTGTATAACCCTAATAGAAGATCAAGTATTAGTAGCGAGAGAATTCGTAATCGAGCATTGGTTGATACTTATGAACCGGGTTCAACATTAAAACCATTTCCTGTAGCAATTGCATTAGAAATAAATCAAATAGACCCTGATACGATTTTTGAAACAGCGCCTGGCACGCTACAAGTAAATAGAGCGACCATTCGTGATGTTGTAGATAAAGGTGATTTGACGGTTGCACAAATATTGCAAGTATCCAGTAATGTTGGGACAGCAAAAATTGCCTTGTCATTGCCGCCGAAAATTTTATGGGAAATGTTGAGTCAATCAGGATTTGGTGAGCCAACAGGTTCAGGCTTTCCGGGCGAGGCGACGGGACGTTTGCGTCCCTATGCTAGTTGGCGACCAATTGAGCAAGCTACATTATCATATGGACACGGTATTTCAGTGAGTTTGATGCAATTGGCGCGCGCTTATACATTGTTTACAACGCGTGGAAAGTTAATGCCCGTCTCACTGGTTAAGCAAGATAAACCCGTGGTGGGTCAACAAGTGATCTCGCGTGAAACAGCGTTGGCTGTTAACAATATGTTGGAAATGGTAACTCAGCCTGGTGGTACGGCACCATTGGCGCAAGTTAATGGTTATCGGGTTGCTGGTAAAACAGGAACGGCACATAAACTTGTTGATGGTCAGTATGCGAAAGATCTTTATACTTCATCTTTTGTTGGTTATGCACCTGCATCAGATCCTCGTTTAATTATCGCAGTAGTTTTGGATGAACCTTCGTCAGGCCGATATTTTGGTGGTGAGGTAGCTGCGCCTGTTTTTAGTCATGTTATGACGGGCGCTTTGCGTATATTGAACGTGCCGCATGATGCCCCTGCAAATAATGTTGTGTTGTTTCAAGCGACACAAGAACCGGAAGGTGAAGTGTGAGTACTTATATGGCAGATAAAGCAAGCAAGTTGTTTGATGTTCATTTGCTAGATAAATTGGGTGTTCCTATTAAGCATCTTGTTACTGATAGTCGGCAAGTGAAACAAGGAGACACTTTTGTGGCTTATGCTGGAGGCAAAAAGGATGCGCGTGAATTTATTCCACAGGCAATTGCAGCAGGTGCAAATGCTGTGTTGTGGGATTCAAAAAAATTTAGTTGGGACCCGTCTTGGCAATTACCCTCGCTACCAATTGAAGATTTGCGTGTTAAAGCTGGTTTGATTGCTAACCACGTTTATGGCTATCCATCAAAAGAATTGCAAGTGGTTGGGTTTACAGGCACAAATGGCAAGACATCATGCAGTCATTGGTACGCTCAAGCTATGCAATTTCTGCAAAAGAAAACAGCGGTAATGGGAACCTTGGGTAATGGCTTTGGAGATACATTGCAGCCGACTAAAAACACCACACCGGATTCAGTTGTCATGCAGCATCTGCTGGCAGAATATTTGTCTGATGGTGCTCAAAATGTGGCGATGGAGGTGTCCTCGCATGGTATTGCACAAGGACGTATTATCGGCATGACCTTTTCAGTGGCAGTGCTGACGAATTTATCGCATGATCATTTGGACTATCACCAAGATATGGATGCTTATGCAGCAACTAAAGCGCGCTTGTTCTCATGGCCTGCATTGAAATACGCGGTACTTAATCTGGATGATGTTTTAGGTGTTGAGTTGTCACGACAGCTTGCGAATAAACCTGTTCAAGTTATTGGCTATGGTTTTGCAAAGCAAGAAATTAATACGCATTCAAAACAACTTAAAATACTTGCGGGCTCTAATCTGAAGGCAGGTGTTTCTGGTCTGGAGTTTGATGTTGAATATGAAGGAAATAAAAAAAGAGTAAAGACAGAATTAATAGGTCGCTTTAATGCGATGAATTTATTGGCGGTAATGGCGGCTTTACTGGCAAGTGGTATTAAATTGTCTGAAGCGGTGCGTTCGTTAAAACAACTAAAACCAATTCCTGGTCGCATGGAGAAATTTGGTGGCATAGATCAGCCTGTTGTTATTGTAGATTATGCACATACCCCAGATGCATTAGAGAAAGTGCTTTTTACGCTACGTGAGATGCTTCGCAATACCATTCAAGAAAAAGGTGATGAGGAAAATAAAGGGCGTTTGATCTGTGTTATAGGTTGCGGAGGAGAGCGTGATATCGGTAAGCGAAAAATAGTCGGTGAAGTGGTGACACGTCTTGCTGACGATGTGGTTTTTACGAGTGACAATCCGCGCGGGGAAGATCCGCGTACGATTATAGAAAATATGCTTGCCGGAGCCGTTAACAGTGATTTCCAGGTTGAGGAGAACCGGGCTTTGGCTATATATCAAGCGATTTACAGTGCATGTAAGGGAGATATTGTTTTAGTAGCGGGTAAAGGGCATGAAACGTATCAGGAGATTAAGGGCGAGAAAATACCATTTAGTGATACAGGTGCTGTACAAAAGATTTTGCATGAATTGACTTTTAAGTCACAGAGCTAAGAATGATGATGATACAAGAAGCAGCCCGTGCATTGCATACAGATTGGGGTGACAAAGATGTGTTTTTTACGGGCGTAAGTACTGATAGTCGCACTATAAGACAAGGTGATTTGTTTGTTGCACTGTCAGGAGATAATTTTGATGGCAATCAATTTGTTTCCAGTGCTGCTGAAAAGGGTGCTGTGGCAGCAATGATCGGACAGCGAGCTAATAATAATATTTTCACTGAACTTC
>JAOULU010000019.1 GCA_029881855.1 Nitrosomonas sp.
GGGAACCAAAAGGGTATCAATCTTATCACCGGCCTGTTCAACCAAGTCGACGACATCACGTACCATATACTGTGTATCTAAGCCATTAATACGTACTGAAACAGTGATGCCATGACCTTTCCAATCTAGATCATTAATAGCTTGAATAACATTTTTGCGTGCTTGTAGCTTATCATCTGGTGCTACAGCGTCTTCAAGATCAAGAAAAATAAAGTCCACGCCACTTTTTAAAGCTTTTTCGAACATCTCAGGGCTTGAGCCTGGAACTGCTAACTCACAACGTTGTACCCGTTGAACAGTGGTTTCATATTGCGTGTGACTCATTTTTCCTCCAGAAATATAAAATAATTGCGGTAATCATCTGGCCATATGCTTGATCCGGCTCAAATAGATTATTTTCTTATAGGGTTTTCGCCCTGTGGTTTAGATTAATCGCGGGATTATAACATTCGTTGTATAGCGGCTTTCAGCACTGCAGATATTTTGACGGGATGAATAGCTTGAATGGTATTTCGTGTCGCGTTTTATATACTAAATAATCAGAGAATTATATCTTTTTCTATGTGGTTTATCTACTTCAGGCTAATCTAAGTTGTGCGCAGGCGTCGGCTACGACAGATAGTCCCCGGTATTTTGCCATCCATTCAAGTGGGATGGATAACCCTTCCTCACCCATTTGTTGCGCGTTTGCCGCGGTGATTGCACCCAGCATAATGGCACGACCACAACTATCTCCGCCTGCTCGGATATTGGCTTCAATTGCATCGCGATAGTTGCTGGCATGTTTGGCAATATGCGCCACAATAGGGATGCCTTCCAATACATGACACGCTGATCCAAATTGTTCAGCCATAGTAATGCTATCAAGGCTATTGGTTTGTAATGCTTGTTCTAATAAGGGTGATAGTTTGTCACCAGGTTGTGGTATGGCATCCGTTAATGCTTGTGTCATATTTCTACCGTTAATGATATCGAATAAAACACTGGCGGTATATTTTGCAGCAGAAACGGCAATATCATTGTTGTTGGTGAGGCGTACAACCTCGTCAATTTTTTCTAGTAGCTCAGCTTGTGTGCCTTTATGGGTAGCTGTTATAACGGGTACTGTTGCCAGTGCGGCAAACTGATCATCATCTGCTCCGGATATTTGCGGGAAATCGTCGGGCGCTAATGGCATGAGCTTGAGCAGTGTTTGCCGTGTGGGTGAGTCAATATAGCCGATGTATTCACCACCAGGCCCAAAATGTCCCCTGTATTCTGTTTGATACTGAACGCGGTCAAATTGCCCATGTCTTGCGATATGTTTTAATATGAGTAGGCAGGTTTCGCCATATCCTGATGAATCCCCAGCTTGTTTATTACCATGTGCAAAAAAACCTTTGGCCCCTGTGTAGTTGTCGTCATCTGGCGATAGAAATGTTAAGCCTTTGCTCTTATTTATTTGCGCGATACGGTTAGGGTCATAAAGCCAATGTAAGCCAAGAGAGGCGGAGTCGGCAACTAAGGCACCTAATATGGCTGCTATGCGAGGTGTTAGTTTATTATTATAATTCATGTGAAAATTTTTAATTTTAATGAGTGGTTAATTTATTTCTACGTTATCTGGTATTTTTCGTGCCTCTTCTTCAAGCATAATTGGAATACCATCTTTGATGGCAAAAGCTAATCGATCTGGCTTACAAATCAACTCGTTATCGTTCTTTTTATATAAGAGTGGGCCTTTGCAGAGTGGACATACTAGTATGTCGAGAAGTTTGGCATCCATAATTTTCCTTAAACTTTTTTAATTAATATCTGGGTGATCGCTTTATAGCTTACCTAAAATATCATCTAATTGATCTAGACTTACATAGTTAATAACAATACTGCCTTTGCCTTTTGCCTTGGGTTTTATTGTTACTTGTGTGCCAAGTCTTTCCGAAACATTTTCTTGCAAGCGCATTAAATCACGGTCAATTTTTTTTGTCTTCTTTGTCGCAGGGTTTTCAATTTGAGTCACAAGTTTTTCTGTTTCACGAACTGACAATTGTTTATGAACAATAAGATTGGCAATTTTAATTTGTTGTGCGGATGAAAGTGCCAACAAAGCGCGTCCATGTCCCATGTCAATGCTTCCCTGCATCATTAGTTCTTGCACAGGTGGCGACAAGTTAAGTAGCCGTAACAAATTAGAGATGGTGCTGCGTGAATTACCCAATGCTTCACCCGCTGTTTGGTGTGTCATGCCAAATTCTTTTATCAAACGCTGGATGCCCTGGGCTTCTTCGAGTGGATTTAAGTTTTCACGTTGAATGTTTTCAATTAGCGACATCGCTAATGCTGAATCATCGGGAACGTGGCGAATAATGGTGGGAACTTCACTTAGTTCAGCAAGCTGGGCTGCACGCCATCTGCGCTCTCCTGCAATAATTTCATAACGGTTTGCACCAATTGGTCGTACTAAAATTGGTTGCATTACGCCTTGTGCTTTAATTGAATCCGCTAATTGTGCTAACGTAGCTTGATCCATATTAGTTCGTGGCTGATACTTTCCAGGTTGCAATGCCGATATTTCAAGGTGTTGTAGCGACTCTTCCGGAATATCACTACTTTCATTGCGTGTTAACAATGCATCTAGACCCCTTCCCAAACCTTTTAATTTCGCCATATGTCTCTTCCTTTAATTGTTTGTGTGCCTAGTCGTGTTAGGGGTTTAGTATTTCTTCTGCTAGTGCCAGATAGGCTTGTGCCCCTTTTGAATGTTTGTCATGGTATAGCACGGGCATACCAAACCCGGGTGCTTCTGCTAGTCGCACATTGCGGGGGATAATGGTGCGATAAACTTTTTTACCGAAGTGTTGCTGAAGTTGATCGGACACTTGTTGTGCGAGGATATTGCGAGGATCAAACATCGTACGTAGTAATCCCTCAATATGTAGCTTTGGATTAAAATTCATACGTACTTTTTTTATAGTACTAACTAAATCGCTTAGTCCCTCTAGTGCATAATATTCACACTGCATGGGTATCATTACTGTATGTGCGGCACAGAGTCCGTTAAGTGTGAGCAGACTCAACGCTGGCGGACAGTCGATCAATACATAATCATAATCATTGTTAACTTCTTCTAGTGCAGTTTTCAAACGTGTTTCTCGTTGTGTAAGATCGACCATTTCAACTTCAGCCCCAGCTAAATCACGGTTAGCTGGCACTAAATTATATTCGCCTTTTGTTGTGCTAACGCTTGCTTCCTTAACCGATTTTTCGCCTAGTAATACGTGATAGACTGAAAACTGTATGGCTCGCTTATCTGTACCGCTTCCCATTGTGGCATTGGCTTGTGGGTCTAAGTCGATTAATAAAACACGTTTACCGGAAGCAGCAAGGCTGGCTGATAAATTTACACTCGTAGTGGTTTTTCCCACGCCACCTTTTTGATTGGTAATTGCAATAATTTTTGCCAACTTTTAACTCCTGTACATAATGTCTTGAAGTAGTATCTAAGTAACTTCTTTATTTATAACAATGAGTTGCCTTTTTGCTGTGAGACCGGGTACTGTAATGGTAACGATCTTTTTAATGCTGTATGGCGTGGTAACCTGTTTTAACTCTTGATCAGAACAATTAGCTTTCATTGCGACCCATTTACAGTGTATATCATTGTTTCTGTTTAAGTGAACGGATGAATCAATAAATGTACCTAGGCTAGAAAAAGCACGTGATATTATCGTGTTAATTGTTCTATCTGGGTGATAATCTTTGATGCGTTTTGAGACGACCTCAATATTTTTTAAATTTAATTCAATCTTAGCTTGTTGCAAGAATGATGTTTTCTTTGTATTGCTTTCAACCAATGCCACTTGCCAGTCAGACCGAGCCAGCGCAATTGGGATGCCGGGTAATCCGGGACCCGTGCCAACATCAACAATTTGAGGCCCATTAATATGCGGCAATACGGCGAGACTATCCATAATATGTTGCGTTAACATTTCCTCAGGGTCTCTTATCGCCGTTAAATTATGTATTTTATTCCATTTCTCTAGGAGTAACAGATATTGATGTATTGAGTCCTGAAGCGACTTACCTTGCTCGTTGAAATCATAATCAAGCTCATTTAAATTTTGTGTAATTTTTTCTACTAAGTTCATGCACTTTTAATTTTGTTTGTGCTAAACCCACGTTTCAAGTGTACTAATAATAATGATATGGCCGCAGGTGTTACCCCTGAAATTCTGCTTGCTTGTCCAATAGTTTCTGGTTTGTGCTCATTTAATTTTTGTTGCACTTCATTTGATAATCCTTTGACTGTTCTATAATCAATAGCTATCGGTAAAACTGTGTTTTCATATTGAGCTTGACGATCAATTTCTTCCTGCTGTCGCTGTATATAGCCATGATATTTAACTTGTATCTCAACTTGATCGGCAACATTGTTATCATCAACGGGTGTGCCAGCACCTGGCAATGTCATAAGGGTTGTGTAGGTTACATCAGGACGTCGAAGTAGCTCGTGTAGCGTGTACTCGTGCTCTATAGGTTTTCCAAGCACTCGCTTTGCATCATTCTCAGGCAACGAATGCGGTAAAAGTCGTATAGATTGTATTCTTTTTAGCTCTTTTTTTATGGCGTTTTGTTTGTGTGAAAACGCCGTCCATCGTTCGTCATTAATGAGCCCAAGTTTTCTTCCTGTTTCTGTTAATCGTAAATCCGCATTATCTTCGCGTAATTGCAGGCGGTGTTCTGCGCGACTGGTAAACATACGATAGGGTTCAGTTACGCCAGACGTAATCAAATCATCCACGAGAACACCCAAGTATGCCTCGTTTCTTTTTGGACACCAGACTTCTTTATCTTGCATCTTTAGTGCAGCATTTGTACCTGCCAGCAATCCTTGTGCGGCGGCTTCTTCATATCCCGTTGTGCCATTAATTTGTCCTGCAAAATACAATCCTTCAATAGTTTTAACTTCTAGTGATCGTTTAAGATTGCGCGGATCAAAATAATCATATTCGATAGCATAGCCAGGTCGTGTAATATGCGCCTGTTCAAGTCCCTTTATTGAGCGGATGAGCCTGACTTGGATTTCATATGGCAAGCTGGTTGAAATGCCATTAGGATAGATCTCATTAGTATCAAGGCCTTCAGGCTCTAAAAAGATAGCGTGTGTATCTCTCGACGAAAAACGCACGACTTTATCTTCAATAGAAGGGCAGTATCGGGGGCCAATACCTTCTATTTTTCCTGAATACATTGGAGATTCTGATAACCCTGCACGTATGATGTCGTGTGTTTCTTTGTTTGTATTGGTAATCCAGCATGAGATTTGTTGTGGATGCTGCACTTTTTGTCCCATAAAAGACATCGTAGGTGTTGGCATGTCGCCTGGTTGTTCTTGTAACTTGGAGTAATCCATTGAGCGCCCATCAATTCTTGGCGGCGTACCAGTTTTTAGTCGCCCAACAGGGAAATCCATTTCACGCAATCGTTGTGCTAAAGCTGTCGCGGGGATATCACCCGCTCTACCAGCTTTAAAGTTTGTTTTACCAATATGTGCCAAGCCAGCGAGAAATGTGCCCACCGTTAGTATTATTGCGCCAGCATACAACCGAACACCTAGCTGTGTAACAACACCAATGGCATGCCCCCCCTCTATAATTAGGTCATCGACGCCTTGTTGCATGACAGATAGGTTTTCTTGATTTTCTATGCGCTTGCGTATTGCCTGGCGATACAAAACGCGGTCTGCTTGTGCGCGTGTTGCGCGTACCGCCGGTCCCTTGCTCGAATTTAGTGTGCGAAACTGTATGCCGGCCTCATCAGTCGCAATACCCATAACACCACCGAGCGCATCAATTTCTTTAACTAGGTGGCTTTTGCCAATTCCACCAATGGACGGGTTGCATGACATCTGCCCTATTGTTTCAATATTGTGCGTGAGCAATAGCGTGTTGCAACCCATGCGTGCGGCAGCAAGCGCAGCCTCTGTTCCTGCATGGCCGCCACCAACTACAATGATTTCAAATTCTTTGCTTTTACTCATGTGGAGATACTTATTTACCTGATGATTCGTTGCTTGTTGGGAAGACATTAAGCTTGAATGTTTCACGTGAAACATTTTTACACTTGATGTTTAAAAAAGGGGTGTTTTCAGACGCCATTATAGGTGTTACTGAATAGATTGCGCAAGTAATAGATTGTACAGTTTATACTGACTGAAAACGAAAAATTATTAATTGGTCTTCTGCGATGGTTGTGATCTGTAATAAGCCAAAATTAATTGATAATTAGAATCTAAAATAAATAGAGAGGGTAATAGCGGTCGTTTGATGATCTCAAGTGTGCGTTGTGTGTGGTATCGATCGGTTAATTATTTTAATTGCAATGGTGGAATGTTCTGAGCTGGTATTACAGTGGCACATGGTATTTCTATGGTTGCGGGTTTCACTTCAATATAAACTCAGCACGGTTTCCCTTTTTTCTGTACCCTTCTTTCCCATTTTTCATGCCTAACACAAAAATCCGATCTGCAGAAACGTTTCCTTGGTTTATTAGCCAGCTTTGTGCAGCGAATGCACGTCGTTCTGCTAAGTCAGTCAATTCGCTTTCAGTGATCTCAGTATTCTCCAGTATTAATTGTTCCATTTCTTCGTCGGGTAAGCTTTTAGTCAAGCCAATAAAATTGGTTGGTTTGTCGAAATCTTCTTTCGAATAAACCCTCTCAAGATATTCACTGTACTCTTCGGGGGTGAGTGTTACATTTTCCAGTGATCCGCTAGATTTTCCTTTTTTAGCCTCGTCAGCTAGCTTAAGAGCCTTTATTTTTCGTTGCATATTTGCAAGTTTTAAGCCTTCGCGATCTGAAACCACGTCTATGTGGCCTGCAATTTCAAGGCGCAATGCAGGTCTATCAATTAATGCCTCGGATAGCGTCAGGAGGCTTGTAGCAGCCTTAGCGTCGATTTCGGCAAAACCTGGCGTAAATTTGATGTACGATAATTCTTCTCCACTATCTAGCATAGCGCTTAGTAAGGAAAATGGAGCGGTGATTGCTCGTGTAATGAGATTGACAAGCGCATCGAAGATAATGCCGCCGATACTGAATTCAGGATCATTAATAGACCCTTTAATAGGGAGGTGAATGTCGATTTCACCTCGTCTGTTTTTTAGAATAGCAATGGCCAGTTCTAATGGTACAGATATCGCATCTTCACTTTCTACACGCTCACCAAGGGTAAGTTGATCTAGGAAAACATTATTCTTGGCGCTTAATTTACCATTCTCAACATGGTAGTGAATATCAACGGAGAGTTTTCCTTTATCGATAGCATAGCCGACATATTTACCTGAGTACGAACTGAAAGGCGGTAAATCAATATCTTTTACTTTAGCCACAATATCAAGTAAAAGATCTTTATTGAATGGATCCATGTCACCACGAATTTCTAGCGGCGCTGTTTTATCTAATGCGCCTTTAATATCAATCTTGCCGACTTTGCTGGCCTGTAATGGTCCAATTTTTCCTTTAAGGCCCGTCAAATTAGCGCGGTAATTGGGTTTAATAAATCGATCGTTAAAATCGATGTTCCCTTGTTGCAAGACTATTTTGTCAATGTATACTGGCGTGACTTCATTGGATGTGTCATCCGCTGGCGTTTCTGATGCTATTGTGGCGGGGTCAACTGCTTCATCTTGTCGAATAATTTGCGTCAGATTGAGCTTTCCTTCGGAGGAAAGAATAACATGGGCAAAAAAACCGTCTAGTTTAATGGTGTTTATATCAACACGTAATGGATCATTGACATATTTAAGGTCGCTGATATCAAGAGTTTTCCAACGTACTAAATCTGATGCATTTTTTCGGTCAAATATATTAATATTTGCCAGTTGTCCTTTTCCATCAACGGATATTTTTAATGGGTCGCCATCAGCTTTGATGTTGCCTTGAAAAGAAATATTGCCATTAGTTAGCAGCGCATTGAGTGTGTCACCTGCCCATCCTTGAAGTGATACTAAATCAACGGCATTTAATCCAAGATTAATATCAATGGCAAGTGGGGACCATGCAATAGAACCCTCAGTTTTTACACTGCCATATTCGTTAACATACGCATTAAGAGTAAAGCTTAATGGCGTGATTCCATTTAACTCAATGTTTTCAATAAAGAAATTAAGTTGACTCACCATCATTGGCGGTGCTTTTTCAAGTGTTACATCAGTATAGTATAGTGTGGCCGCATTGATATCGAACCGATTAATTTGTGTGGTCCATGATGAGTCATCGTGTGAGGTTGCCGCCTCTTCATCAATGACAGCAATATCAGTGGATTCAGGCTCAGGTTTTGTTGCTATTTCAGAAGTTTTGTTATCAACTGTGGTTAGAGCGCGGTCTTCTTCTAGGGGTTTTCTCCCAGGAACCGGAAGAGGAGATGACTTGGGCTTTTTGGAAAAAAAATGCGTTATATTCAGATCGCCATTTTTTTCACGACGTATTTTGGCGTTAAAACCGTCAAGTATTATTTCATCTAGTGTAACGTGTTGTTTAGAGGAGTTAACAATGACATTATCTATAGCAAGTTTTGCCAGCGATAAAACAGCCCCTTCAATGTTTCTACGTGACAATGAAGCATTATCAAAAGTTAGTGCGAAATTAGAAGGACTTTGTGCGGTTAAATCTACATGTGTCCAATCAATATGAAAATTCTCTAAAGTGGCATGATAAGGTGTTGTTACCGAATGATTCTCAAATTCGACTTGTCGGAATGTGGAATTGCCTGTTAGATTGATCTTAGGTGACCCGTCGGCGATTTGTGAAAAGGTTAGAAACAAATTACTGTCGAAGTAACCAGAAATTAAATTGACGCCAACGGGAATAGGTACATATTCATGAATGTTTGTTAGGTCAATATCCGTCAATTTAAGTGCTAGTATGGCTTCACGGTTAACGGCAAAGGGGAGTAATTGTCCATCAAGCGCAAAAGGTGCACCGTTAACTTTGGCATCAAAATGTGGTTCTACCCAAAAGGTTCTGACACTATCAAAATTGGCGATGAACGGTATGCCGAAATTAATTTCTGATATTTCCTGATGGCTTTGCTTGAATCTATCGATAAACTCAATGTGTCCATTCTTAATAATGATATTGCTAACCGAGAATAAGGCTTTTTCTTCATCATCTTCGGATGGTTTTGAGAATTCCTCGATGAGATCTGTAAAGTTAAATTTATTCTCAGCTTCGCGTACTGCACGTACTGTGGGCGAGGCCAGGGTAATCGCGTTAATAACAGGGGCGCGGTGGGCAATTGATTCGATACTCAGATCGATATGCAATGTGTCAAAAGAAAAAAAAGTTTCTTTGGCATCAGCACTATTACTTTTTTCTCCTACATTAAGACCATGGACAAACATTTCCAAGGTGTAGGGCTGAATATCAATGGATTGAATGCTTACCGGGCGGTGTAGCGTTTCAGATAAACTTATTTCAAGTTGGTTTTTAGCATAACCGGGGAGCCAGAAATAACCCAATAGGCCGAATAAAGAAATAAAAACGACTATGACGCCGAGACTTATCCCCAGACGTCTACGATTAAAGAAACGAGGTTTTAAAGTCGGAGCCATAGCGAACCCTTCTAGTTATACGCTTCTAGGGATATATATTAGGTTAAGGACAAGTCACGCTAAGTTATAGATAATTAATGATAGAACTAAAAGCTATCCAGAAAATTATGAATTATTTCTGGATAGCTCAAACTTTGTTATAGCAAACGTATTAATAATGCGAATCGTCTTGTAAACCGATTAACTCAACGTCAAAAATCAAGGTCGCGTTAGGTGGAATAATATTACCAGCACCACGTGAACCGTAAGCCATTGATGGAGGAATAATAAGCGTGCGATGCCCACCAACTTTCATACCTTGAACCCCTTGATCCCAACCTTTAATAACGCGTCCTGATCCCAATAAAAATGAGAAGTGATTGTCACGGTCACGTGAACTATCAAATTTATTGCCTTTGTTATCTTCTGCGCTTTCATCATAAAGCCAGCCGGTATAATGGACATTTGCTGTTTTGCCGACAACAGCTTCTTCACCGGTACCCACTTCTTGGTCGATTTTTTGAAATTCTGGGCCAGTGGCAGCACCATGTTCTTTGTATGCGAATGCGGACTGGGGTAATAATGTCAACGCAAACATAATGATACTTAAATTAATCAGGGTCTTTATTTTAGACATAGTTTCCTCAAGAAATAAATTAAACTTGGTCAATTGTAATAATCAACTCTAAGGTATTATAACCGCTATGTACTATTCGTCATTAATTGTGTTTAAAACGCAATTAATTTGGAGTCTATGGATTTAATGTTACACCCAGATTTTTATCGTAAAAATGCAGTCATCCAAGAAAAAAATAACCTGTCAAGATATGCATGAAGTCTCTAATACTCAGGCAGTGGATCTTTTGTGTCTACATGATTCGCCGCTGGTGCGTGCATTGTATCTTGGCGCAGGGATCCTCGCGTTAGCACTGGGCGCCTTGGGTGTTGTTTTGCCGATCTTGCCAACGACACCATTTATTTTATTGGCGGCAGGATGTTTTGCACGTGGTTCAGAACGATTTCATAAAAAATTATTAGCTAATCGAATTGCTGGTCCAATAATTCGTGATTGGTGTTTGTATCAGAGCATTCCACGTCAGGCCAAACGTTGGGCGTTTCTATTGATGGCGTTATCATTCGGGAGTTCAATTTTTATTGTGCCGGAATTATGGCAAAAGGTCATGTTAGTTGTGATTGGCAGTATATTAGCCTTTTATGTCTGGCGCATTCCTATTAGAGAAATGCCGGCAAATTCATAAATTATCAGATTGACTTTGCTATTATTTATACGTCATGTCAGATATGTTTTATCTAATGATCTAAGCACAATCAGCCATTCCTAAAATGGTGACAAAACCTTACAATATACCCTTTTTGCGTCACTAGACAATTTACGTTTTATGAATTTATCGCTTGTAGCGTTAACACCTTTCGTTGGTGCTGTTTTTGTTGCCCTAGTTTCACGTTTGGGTAGGTTACATGCTGCCTGGGGTGCGGGCGCAGTTACTTTTCTTGCGCTAGCGTTTTTATCTCCATTAATGAACGATGCCTTTGCTGGTGAAGTTTTTGTGCAGCATATCAGCTGGATGCCATTATTAGGTCTTGATATCACCTTCCGCTTAGATGGCTTGGGGCTGCTATTTGCGTTAATGATTCTGTGTATCGGCCTACTCATCATCTTGTATGCCCGCTATTATTTGTCTGAACATGATGACATGGGGCGTTTTTATGCGTACCTGCTAATGTTCATGGGTTCAATGCTAGGTATCGTGTTATCTGAAAACATTATTCAGATGCTGATATTTTGGGAACTCACCAGCCTGTCATCCTTCTTGCTCATTAGTTATTGGCAGACTCGTCAGGAATCACGCACTGGCGCACGTATGGCTTTGGCGGTAACGGGTGGTGGCGGGTTGGCACTACTCGGCGGTTTCTTGTTACTGGGCGAAATTGTCGGTAGTTATGAATTAACAGTGATTTTGGCATCCGCTGAAACGATTCAAAATCATGCGCTATATTTGCCCATGTTGGTTTTAGTTTTGCTGGGCGCTTTTACCAAATCAGCACAATTCCCCTTTCATTTTTGGTTGCCCAATGCCATGGCAGCGCCCACCCCCGTGTCCGCCTATTTGCATTCGGCTACCATGGTCAAAGCTG
Source organism: Nitrosomonas sp. (assembly GCA_029881855.1). Taxonomy (GTDB): domain Bacteria; phylum Pseudomonadota; class Gammaproteobacteria; order Burkholderiales; family Nitrosomonadaceae; genus Nitrosomonas. The sequence continues at coordinate 11,731 of JAOULU010000019.1, forward strand.
GCGTGTTTTTATTGGCACGACTATTTCCCGCTTTATCCGGCACACCAGAATGGTTCTGGCTGGTATGTATCACAGGGCTGACAACACTGGTTTTTGGCGCGTATATCGCAATGTTTAAGGATGACCTAAAGGGACTTTTAGCGTATTCGACCATCAGTCATTTGGGGCTAATCACTTTGTTGTTTGGCATTGGCACGCCATTGGCTGCGGTAGCGGGTGTTTTTCATATTATTAATCACGCTATTTTCAAGGCTTCGTTGTTTATGGCTGCCGGGATCATTCATCATGAA
>JAOULU010000020.1 GCA_029881855.1 Nitrosomonas sp.
TGTTTAATGCTCAGGTGGCAGGTGGCACATAACCAACGGGTTGTTCTGCCCCTGAGCCAAAGAAATGCGCTTCCAGTTGCTCAGCAAGATATTTGCGGGCTTTGGCGTCTGATAGATTTAAACGGTTTTCATTAACCAACATGGTTTGTAGTTGCATCCAATCCTGCCAAGCTTGTTTTGAGACATTCTCAAAAATACGTTTACCTAATTCCCCGGGATAAGTTTGAAAATCCAATCCCTCGGCTTCACGCCCAAGTTTGATGCAGTAAATCATTCTTGCCATTTATTATTCTCCAAAGTCGATCAATGAAATAGGGCGTTATTATGTCGATTTCATCTCAAGGAGTAAACTCCTTGTTCGATTACTTGTTTAAATCTTTGATATAAACCTTAGATCGTCGTTGGTAATTATATAAATCCTGTTTTTCTTTGGGTAATTCAGACAGTGTTGTTTCGGTAAAGCCATGCTCAATAAACCAATGGGTGGCATGTGTTGTTAGCACAAACAGTTGCTTGATACCTTGTGAGACGGCCTGGTTTTCTATGTGTTTGAGCAATTTGTCGCCGTGTCCAGCATTACGGTGGTCGGGATGCACAGCCAGACAAGCCAGTTCACAAACATCCTTGTTGGGGAAAGGATAGAGTGCAGCGCAACCAAAGGTAATGCCGTCATGTTCAAGAATGATGAAACGGTCAATCTCTATTTCAAGTAATTCACGTTTACGCTTGACCAGTACACCTTCAGCTTCCAGCGGCTCGATGATTTGTAGGATGCTTCCTACATCTTCAATTTTGGCCTTTCTTAATGTTTGTAGTGTTTCTTGCGATACCATGCAGCCAATGCCATGGTGTGTAAATAATTCTTGTAAGATGGCGCCATCTGCATTGCGGTTTATGAGGTGAGTACGTGTGACGCTGGATTCACAGGCTTTGATTGCACATCCAAGAAATTCCTTAGTTTCATGGGGCAGTTGGTTTGACTGGTCGTCTAATACTGTCTGACAATCAACTACGGTTAATTCGCGTGGTAATTTATAGGTGTTTTTTGTGGATGATTTTGTTGTGCCAGGGGTATCCAAAAGAAAAATGAGTTTCTCGGCATTAAGGGCAATCGCTATTTCTGTGGCAACATTTTTGAATGTGAGGTTAAAAATCTCTCCCGTTGGGGAATAGCCTAAGGGCGACACCAGCACCACCTCACCTTGTTGTAAATGGGTATGAATAGCGTGTGCATTGATTTTGCGTACTTTCCCTGTGTGCATTAAATCAACACCGTTAATCACGCCAACAGGGCAGGCAGTAACAAAATTGCCGCTAGCAACAGTAATCGAGGCATTGGCCATGGGTGAATTGGGTAAGCCCATAGAAAGCAGCGCCTCGATTTCAAGGTGAATGCGTCCTACTGATTCTTTGATGCATTGTAGTGTGATTGAGTCGGTAACACGCATACCCATAACAGATTGGCTCGAAAGATTGTTTGCATCCAGTTTTTGTTGGATTTGTGGGCGTGCGCCATGAACTAAAACCAAGCGTATGCCAAGGCTAGCCAGTAAATTGATGTCATGAATGAAATCGACAAATTTGTTACCGGTAACCATTTCGCCGCTAAACCCAATGACAAAAGTTTTTCCCCTAAACGCATTAACATACGGTGCAACTGTGCGAAGCCAGGAAACGAACTGATTGTTTGAATTGATTTGGTCCATAATATAGGAGCTAAAAATCACCCCAAAGTGTTTGTATGGCAGAGATCGCGGCCAATGCAGCACTTTCGGTACGAAGTATACGGTTGCCTAAACGTATGGGAATAAAACCGACATGTGAAACAATTTCCTCTTCTTCCGACGTAAAACCACCTTCTGGCCCAATAATAACCGTTATATTGGTATCGGCAGAAGGTTTGGAAAGATTACCTAACGTTTTGTTGGCAGTAGGAGAGAGCATAAGGCCAAGCTGCTGAGGAACAGCACTGTTCTTTTTTTCACTTAACCATTGCGGTAGTGGTATTAAAGGAGAGATCTGAGGCAGATGATTTCTACCACATTGTTCGCAAGCAGAAATAATTGTTTTTTCCCAGTGTTGTAGCCTTTTGGCTGCGCGCTCCGTGGAAAGGCGGACAACACTACGGGATGTGTCAATGGGCTGGATGCGTGTGGCACCAAGCTCCACAGCTTTTTGTATAATCCAATCCATCTTTTCATTGCTGCAGATTGCTTGGGCTAATTCAATGTTTAGCGGTGGCTCACAGTCAACATCATGATGTTGATCAACAAAAATTTTTGTAACTGTCTTAGTAATATTGGTAATATGTGCAGAGAACTCACCTCCATTTCCATTAAATAAGTTTACTTTGTCATTAGCTCTTAGTCGTAAAACACGTGTGGCGTGATGTCGGGAATCAATGGGTAATTCAATGGTTTCCCCAGGGGTTATTGCTTTATTAAGATAAAAACGGGGCGGCATGATAGGGTCAGAGGTGAACGTGAAACGATTGTAAATAAACTTCTCATGATAATATAACACGACAATAAATGAGCATTGATTCGCAATTATCCTTATCTTTTAACAAAGATAAACGAAATGTGCGCGCGTATCTAAAGAATCATTATTTTTTAATATTATCAGTGAGGGGAAATAAGTATGGCAAGTCTTGAAACACCTGTTTGTGATTTTGGTTGGAAAGCGGTTGATTTTGATCTGTTAGGCGTTGATGGAAAACGTCATAATTTAGCATCAGCAAAAGGAGAAAATGGATTGCTGGTCATGTTTATTTGTAATCATTGTCCTTACGTGAAGTCGGTGCAGGATCGTATTGTCCGAGATATCAATGAATTGAATCAGTATGGTATAAATGCTATTGCCATTATGTCCAATGATCCTGCTGATTATCCGGAAGACTCGTTTGAGAATATGGCGCTCATAGCAAAGCAAATGAACTATCCTTTTCCCTATGTATGGGATGAGACGCAAGATATAGCTAAGAAATATGGTGCTGTATGTACACCGGATTTCTTCGGTTTTAATAGTCAGTTAGAATTGCAATATCGTGGACGGCTGGACGCTTCCCGGAAAGAAGCTGCGCCGGTAGATGTGCGTCGTGATTTGTTTGAAGGTATGTTGCAAGTAGCGAAGACGGGGCATGGTCCAGCAGAACAGATTCCTAGTATGGGGTGTTCGATCAAGTGGCGCACGGCATAACATTTCTAGATGAAGTTATCGCTGCTGTTAGAGCAGTTGCAGAGCAAGAAATTATGCCACGTTATTTGCTGGTGGATCGGCAATTGAAAGAAGATGGAAGCTTTTGTACAGAGGCTGATATTGCAGCCCAGAAAGCTTTAGCGAGTAAATTGCAAGAGATTTGTCCTGATGCGGTAATAATGGGTGAAGAAATGACCCAGCAAGAGCAGGTAGAACAGTGGGCAAAGGGTGATGCTGGGCTGTGGAGTATCGATCCAATTGATGGCACATCAAATTTCCTCAATGGTTTGCCTTATTTTGCAGTATCTGTTGCATTTATGCAGCAAGGAAGAAGCACTCTAGGTGTGATCTATAATCCTGTGGCGGATGAAATGTTCTATGCTGTGAAAGGTGGCGGGGCTTTTCTGAATGGCAAAGCATTGCCGCTTAAAAAGCATGTGCCTATATTACCCAATGCAATGGCAAATGTTGATTTAAAACGCTTAGATCAGAAACTATCTGAACATGTAGCCGCATATCCGCCTTATGCTTCCCAAAGAAATTATGGTGCTTGTACGCTTGAGTGGTGTTATACCGCTGCAGGCTATTTTGATTTATACCTACATGGTGGGCAAAAACCCTGGGATTATGCGGCTGGTTCTTTAATTCTTGAAGAGGCAGGTGGGCAGATGTGTTGTCTGAATCATGATGATTATTGGGCTGGCTCACTTTGGCAGCGCTCAGTAATCGCAGCATTGGATCCTGGTTTGTTTGAACAATGGCGGGATTGGGTACGGTCTCATCAATAAAACTTATCATTTATAAAAATGATAGTGTCAACATAGTGTAAGGTTAAATTTAATTGAAAATCATCATACTAGGCGCTGGGCAGGTTGGGTCTTCAGTTGCAGAAAGCTTGGTTAGTGAAGCTAATGATATAACAATGGTGGATGTTGACCCTGAACGCCTGGCATTGTTGCAAGACCGTTTGGATCTACGTACGGTGGTGGGTAATGCTTCTCACCCCTCAGTTTTGGTCGGTGCAGGTGCAGAAGATGCCGACATGGTTTTGGCCGTTACAGCGCAAGATGAAACCAATCTAGTCGCTTGTAAACTAGCTGCCACAATGTTTAATACGCCAACGAAAATTGCAAGGATACGGTCTTCAGAATATTTGGCTCACCCAGAGATTTTTTCAACGGTTAATTTTTCTGTGGATTTTGCTATCTGCCCAGAGCAAATTCTCACTGAATATATTGAAAATTTAGTTGAGTTTCCAGAGGCATTACAAGTGCTAGATTTTGCTGCAGGTAAAGTGAGTCTGGTAGCTGTGCGTGCGTTAAATGGTGGCCCATTAGTTGGGCAACAACTGCAAGAATTACGTAAGCATGTACCTAATGTTGAAACACGAGTAGCTGCTATTTTCCGTAAAAACAGCCCTATTATTCCCGAAGGTGATACTGTTATTGAAGTGGAAGATGAAGTGTTTTTTATTGCTGCAGCGGAAGATATTCGCGCAGTTATGCGTGAGTTACGAAAGATGGATGAGCCTGTTAAACGTGTAATGATTGCTGGTGGTGGAAAAATTGGCAGGCGTTTGGGTGTATGTTTGGAGAAAGATTATCAAGTAAGAATCATTGAGCATAACTATAAGGCCAGCGAACGCCTGGCAGCTGAGCTACAAAATACTTTGGTGTTACATGGTGATGCCACAGATGAGAATTTGCTAGAAAGCGAGAACATTGCTGAGATGGATATGTTTTGTGCCCTCACTAATGATGATGAGAATAATATTATGTCAGCACTTTTAGCAAAGCGGATGGGCGCTCATAAAGTGATTGCATTAATTAATCGTCGTGCTTACGTTGATTTGGTGCAAAGTGGCGGTATTGATATTGCGATTTCTCCCGCACAGGTGACGATTGGCTCATTACTTGCTTATGTTCGTCATGGCGATGTCGCAGCGGTGCATAGTCTGCGTAGGGGCGCTGCTGAAGCATTGGAGCTAGTAGCGCATGGTGATGCGAGATCATCCAATGTAGTAGGGCGGAAGGTGGAAGAAATCCAGTTGCCTAAGGGTGCAACAATAGGTGCTATTGTACGTGGAATGCCAGTGACTAAAGGACTATTCGGAGAAACGCTTGGAGAAGATGAAGTAGAGCACAATGAATCTTCCAATGCGCAAGTCATTATTGCGCATCACGATACCGTAATTGAGTCAGAAGATCACGTCATTCTATTTGTGGTTAACAGGAAAATGATTCGTGAAGTGGAAAAGCTGTTTCAAGTTAACGTAGGTTTTCTGTAAATTAATAATTGAATGAACAGATTTCTTGCTGTTGTCAATGTACTTGGCAAAATGATTCTGGTATTTGGGTTCACGATGCTGGTTCCACTTGGACTTGCGTTCTGGACTAATGATGGTGCGCGTTTGATATTCCAAGAATCTATATTGATTACAGTCAGCTGTGGTTTGTTCATGTGGTTGGCGACCTACCGTTATAAACGCGAATTACAGACTCGAGATGGATTTTTGCTGGTTGTCTTGGTGTGGTCAGTATTGCCGGCTTTTGCCATGTTGCCTTTGTTATTCTATTTGCCAGAATTGAATATTAGCATGGCGTATTTTGAAGCTGTTTCGGGTTTGACTGCCACGGGTGGTACGGTGTTAACAGGTTTGGATATGTTGCCGCTATCCATCAATTTGTGGCGGGGTGAAATGGTGTGGTTAGGTGGAATGGGCTTAATCGTTTTAGCAGTAGCCATCCTACCGTTATTAGGTGTTGGTGGTCGTCAAATGCTCAAAGCAGAGACACCAGGCCCCATGAAAGAGAACAAACTGACCCCAAGAATTGCTGAAACTGCGAAAGGATTGTGGTTAGTGTATACCAGTCTAACATTGGCTTGTATGGCAGCTTATAAGTGGGCTGGTATGAGTTGGTTTGATGCTGTTATGCATGCATTTACAACGCTAGGTTTGGGTGGTTTTTCATCACATGATGCTAGCTATGGTTATTGGGATTCGCCATTAATTGAATCAGTAGCTATTATATTTATGTTGATTGCGGGCATAAATTTTGCGACGCATTTTCTGGTCTGGCGGGCAAAAAGTTTGGCATCTTATCGTTCTGATCCAGAAGTGGGTTTGTTTGTAGTATTTGTATTGGCAAGTTGTGTAGGTTTTGCTGCTTATTTGTGGCTAGTTGGTGTTTACGCAGACCCGTTGATTGCTCTACGCTACGCCAGTTTCAATATTGTTTCAATCGCAACGACAACAGGTTATAGCAGTACTGATTACAGCCTGTGGCCAGTTTTCATTCCGTTGTGGATGCTGTTTCTATCTGGGTTCTGCACATCGTCTGGTTCGACGGGTGGTGGTATAAAAATGATTCGTGCCAGAATTTTATATCAGCAAGTGTACCGGGAGATGATAACGATCATGCATCCTAGTGCAGTAACACCGGCCAGATTAGGACGTGGAGTGTTGTCAAATCGTATTATTTTTGCTGTTTTGGTGTTCATGTTTGTCTATGTTGTAAGTATAGTATTTATGACATTAATCTTAACCTTAAGTGGGTTGGATGTGATTACAGCTTTCTCTGCTGCAGTTGCTTGTATTAATAATCTAGGGCCGGGGCTCGGTCAAGTAGGTCCGGCAACAACTTACGCATCATTAACTGATTTCCAAACATGGGTGTGTAGTTTTGCGATGTTGCTGGGAAGATTGGAGTTTTTTACGCTACTGATTGTATTTACGCCAGCATTCTGGCGTAAATAAAGCTAGGACTGATATCACTTATAAGTTTATTATGCAAAAAAAGAAACCAAAGCAACAATTTACTTTTTTTATGTAAAAGAATCACAATCATTCATTTATGGAGCAAGAAACTGATTTGACAATATAACCAAGGAGCGTTTGTGGATAATTCAAATGGACTGAGTGGTAAAAAAATCATGGTTATCGATGATAGCAATACTATTCGGCGCAGTGCTGAGATATTTCTAGAATCGTCGGGTTGTGAGGTTATATTGGCGACAGATGGATTCGACGCCATGTCAAAGATAATAGATAATCAGCCAGATATTATATTCGTTGATATTGTTATGCCACGCTTAGATGGTTATCAAACATGTATGTTAATTAAGAAGAATTTACATTTTCAGTCCACTCCAGTAGTTATGTTATCAAGTAAGAGCGGATTATTTGATAAAGCGCGTGGCAAAATGGCGGGATCTGATGAATATCTTACTAAACCATTTACGAAAGAAGAATTATTGAGCGTGATCCAGAAATTTACATTGCAGCTAAGCCCGGCAAATTAATGTACGTAGACGATGCGGGTAATTATGCGTTCCTTTTTCCATAAGAATATTATTTTTGTTATGAAGCGAGATGATTAATTTAGTTGTTACAAACAAAGGTAAAACTGTTATTTGTAGGGAGAATCCTTACAGATGTAGTGGAAATTTTATGACAAATGACTTGACTTTAATGGTCAAGGTCGACTAGCCTGGCGAGTGTGGCGAATTTAAGCTATATGTTAAGGTTGTATTTTAGATTTTATTAGCCACCGAAATTGCAGTACTAATTAATTAGTATTAGAAGTACCTGAAGTATAAGAAATATAAAAGGAAGTATAAGTAAGTATTTTAGAATGAGAAGTGGTTTTTGATTAACAAGCAAGGAGGAATAAACATGGCAACAACAATGAAAGCATCAAGCGCTAGTTCCAGTGCTGACTACGACATGTCGTTGTGGTACGACTCCAAGTACTACAAGCTAGGCATGGGCACCATGCTAGCGGTAGCGATATTTTGGATTTGGTATCAGCGTACATTTGCATATTCACATGGCATGGACTCAATGGAGCCGGAATTTGAGCGCGTGTGGATGGGACTATGGCGTGTACACATGACCCTAATGCCGCTATTTGCGTTAGTAACCTGGGGTTGGATCTTAAAGACCCGTGACACCAAGGCACAGTTAGACAACCTTGATCCTAAGTTAGAGATTAAGCGTTATTTCTACTGGATGATGTGGTTAGGTGTTTACCTGTTTGGTGTTTATTGGGGCGGCAGCTTCTTCACCGAGCAAGATGCCTCATGGCACCAAGTGATTATTCGTGACACCAGTTTCACACCAAGTCACGTAGTGGTATTTTATGGTTCATTCCCGATGTACATTGTATGTGGCGTAGCTGCTTACCTGTACGCGATGACTCGTCTACCATTATATAGCCGTGGTACATCATTCCCATTAGTTATGGCGATTGCTGGCCCATTAATGATTCTGCCAAACGTTGGTTTGAACGAGTGGGGTCATGCATTCTGGTTCATGGAAGAACTGTTTAGTGCACCACTGCACTGGGGCTTTGTGATTCTGGGCTGGGCTGGTTTATTCTCAGGTGGTATTGCAGCACAGATTATCACCCGTTACTCCAACCTGACAGACGTTATTTGGAATAACCAAAGCAAAGACATTCTCAATAACCGGATTGTTCCTTAATCTGAGCTATATTCCTCACTTTGGCTCATTGAGTCGAAGTGAGGAAGAGAAGAAGCTAGCATACTGCTGAAGGATAGGCAGTAGTGCGGCACAAAGAAAACGGCAATAAGATAGTAAAGGAATCGTCATGTTTTTAAATTTAATATCACACGAAACAAACGAAGGGAGAGTCTAGTGAGCAGAACAGACGAAATTATAGCAGCGGCAAAGATGCCGCCAGAAGCAGTCAGGATGTCTAGATACATTGATGCGGTTTATTTTCCAATTCTATGTATTTTATTGGTAGGAACCTTCCACATGCATTTTATGCTACTGGCAGGTGACTGGGATTTTTGGCTTGACTGGAAAGACCGTCAATGGTGGCCGGTTGTAACCCCGATTGTAGGTGTTATGTATTGTTCAGCCCTGATGTATTATTTATGGGTTAACTACCGCTTACCATTTGGTGCGACCTTATGTATTGTTTGCCTATTAATAGGTGAATGGTTAACCCGTTATTGGGGTTTTTACTGGTGGTCACACTACCCGATCAACTTTGTATTACCATCGACCATGATACCTGGTGCGCTGATGCTTGATACGATATTGTTATTAACCCGCAACTGGTTGATCACAGCATTGTTAGGTGGCGGCTTCTGGGGATTATTTTTCTACCCGGGCAACTGGCCAATTTTTGGTCCAACCCACTTGCCACTCGTAGTTGAAGGCGTATTACTTTCAGTAGCGGATTACACTGGTTTCTTGTATGTACGTACAGGAACACCTGAGTATGTGCGTTTAATTGAGCAAGGATCATTACGTACCTTTGGTGGTCACACCACAGTTATTGCGGCATTCTTCTCAGCCTTTGTATCCATGCTGATGTTCTGTGTATGGTGGTACTTTGGTCGCCTCTATTGCACCGCGTTTTACTATGTTAAGGGTGAGAGAGGTCGCATATCAATTAAACATGATGTGACAGCATTTGGTGAAAAAGGCTTTGCACAGGGGATTAAATAATGAATATAAAAAGCATTTTTAAACTGGGCGTATTAGGCCTGTATGGTGCTGCAATTGGTGCGGCTTCACTGGCGGTAACGTTGGTAGTTGACGTAGCACCGGCTGCGGCACACGGTGAGCGTTCACAGGAGCCATTCCTGCGTATGCGTAGTATTCAATGGTATGACATGAAGTGGCAGCCAAAGACCACCAAGGTTAATGATCTTGCTAGCATGACGGGTAAGTTTCACTTGGCGGAAGATTGGCCACGTGCGGTTGGAAAGCCAGAGCGTGCCTTCTTTAACGTAGGTAGCCCAAGTCCGGTGTTTGTACGTTTAAGCACCAAATTGAACGGTGAGCCAACTTTCATTTCTGGCCCATTGGTAATTGGTCGTGACTATGAGTTTGAAGTCATACTGAAAGCACGTATTCCAGGACGTCACCACATGCATGCTATGGTGAACGTTAAAGATGCGGGTCCTATTGCAGGTCCAGCTTCTTGGATGAACATTACGGGTAGCTGGGATGATTTCACCAACCCAATCACAACATTGACTGGTGAGACCATTGACTCAGAGACCTTTAACTTTGCTAATGGTTTATTCTGGCACGCATTATGGACAGGTCTGGGTGTATTCTGGATTGGTTACTTTGTAGCCCGTCCGATGTTCTTGCCACGTAGTCGTGTACTGTTAGCACATGGTGACGAATTACTGTTAGACCCAATGGACAGAAAAGTTGGATTGGGTGTTGCGATACTGACCTGTGCGATTGTATGGGGTGGATATCGTTATACAGAATCAGTACATCCGTATACAGTGCCGATCCAAGCTGGTGAATCAAAAGTAGCGCCACTTCCAATTGCACCGAATCCAGTTGCAATTAAAGTGACCCATGCTAACTATGACGTACCAGGCCGTGCATTACGTATTACCATGGACATTACTAACAATGGTGATACAGCGGTAAACATTGGTGAGTTCACGACAGCAGGTGTACGCTTTGTTAACAGATTGGGACAGCAGCATCTTGATCCTGATTATCCGAGAGAACTGGTTGCGACTGGTTTGACATTGGATGATGACTCAGGGATTCAGCCTGGTGAGACCCGTGAAGTTAACTTAGAAGCTAAAGACGCGTTATGGGAAGTACAGCGTTTGATGGCGTTGTTGGGTGATCCAGAGAGCCGCTTTGGTGGTCTCTTGATGACATGGGACGAAGAAGGAACTCGTCACATCAACAGTATTGCCGGCGCAGTTATCCCGGTATTTACCAAGCTTTAAGTTAGTTAGTATCACACCGCCGGTACACCACTGTCTTTTGACAGCCGGTGTGCCGGCTTTTTTGTGTCGAAACTTTTTGCAAAAATAAATACTAGAGATCATGCTTTTTGGCATATGGCTATTAACTTTGTATTGTTTGCACGATAACTTTAAAAGTTAACTAAATGTTGCTATTTTAGGCTGTAATCTATAATTTCTGGTCGTTAAAACCATCACGGCTAGGCTGTTTCGAGTTACGTTATACGCTGCAACTGAATCTATACAAAATATGTCAAATTCAGCAACCAATATATTACCTGTTATAGAACTTAATACTGGCTCTTCACCGACACATACTATTATTTGGCTACATGGTTTAGGTGCTGATGGTAATGATTTTGTTCCGATAGTAAACGAGTTGCAATTACCCACCAAAATTCAAGCAAAATTTATATTTCCACATGCACCAGAGCAGTCAATCAGTATAAATAATGGCTATATCATGAGGGCATGGTATGACATTTTCAGTCAAAGTATAGATGCGAATCATGATGAAGTAGGAATAAAAGCATCACAGAAAGCAATTAATGTGCTTATTGAGAATGAAATTCAGAAGGGCGTAGTTTCAGAGAACATAATTCTAGCGGGTTTTTCCCAAGGTGGGGCAATGGCATTACAGGTTGGTCTTCGTCAATCGAATCCACTTGGAGGAATTATGGCGTTGTCTTGTTATTTGCCTCTAGCAAACACACTGACCACGGAATCAAGTTCTATTAATACTACAGTACCTATCTTTATGGCGCACGGTGTCGATGATGCAGTTATACCATTGTCACAGGCTATTGCATCTAAGGATCTATTATTGAGGGAAGGTTATTTAGTTGAGTGGCACGAATACGCGATGGCACATACTGTTAGCAGGAAAGAAATTAAGGATATTAGGGATTGGTTATTAAAAATACTAATCTAATAAATGTAATGGTGGAATTAATGAGCTATGACGAGAATTAGTGCGTTATATAGTGATTTCATAGGTGTGTAGGGAAGGGACTGTAATCGGGTTAGTTAAAATAGAAATG